>JBAZZO010000013.1 GCA_041658765.1 Coriobacteriia bacterium
ATGCAACCCGCAATTCACGAAACGTGTATCTATGACATTTCGCGATTTCCGACTGGTCGCAAACCCCTGACCTGCACTTTTATCCTCGGACGTGGCCCAGAAGGGCAATTAGCTGCGGAACGCAGGCTTATGCTCGGGAGCTTCTCCGTATCCAAATGACTTCTTTCCTTAGACACAGCGAGCTGTAGCGTCACCTGCGGAGGCAGCCGGACTTGGGACTTGGCTTTCGGTCCACCTACGCGGAGGGCATGGGCAGCATATCGTCCAGCGGTCCAGGACTGTTGTAGACGGTCAGGAGCCCTGCCGACCTGAAGCCAAGCTCCTCCAGTTCCTCAAGAGAGTAGTCCGCAGAGGGCCTGTCACTTTCCATGAAAGCGGCGACCTGCGCAAGAACATGAGCGGTTACATTGTTCTCGCTCGTGCGCGCGCGCACTAGGTCAGCGAACGCGGACAGCGATGGGGCCTCCATCGTATGCGATGAGAGATTCCTAAGCCGGACACGAAACAGGAGCTGTGTGGCATTGTTGCGGGCCACTGCGAACAGCGCTGCTTTCTGGACCGAGTCCGGATTCTGGAGAGCTGCCGGTTCCACCGTCGCAGAGCGAGCGAGCGCACCGTCGCCCAATTCGGGATTTTCGCTCGGCCTCAAGGTTTCTGACGGGCCGGACAAGAGGCCCCCCACCAAGTCCAGAGCTTTGCTCGTAAGGCCCACACCCTGGTCAGAAACCGCGACCACACGGTCCAAGACACGGTCAAGTACCGTATTGGACTTCGCATTCACGTTGCGGGACGAGAACGACAAGACCACGCCCAAGATGCCGAAGGCCAGACCAACCGCAGCCAGTGCGAGTGAAACAACATCCAAGAGTGTCACGAGTTCCCCTCTCTACTCAATCGAAAGCCCCGCTCAGACGATGCCAGAGGCGAGTACGCCCGTCCACATAGACGGCGCTAGTCCAACCGCGAATGGCCAGAGACGGACTTGAACCACCAACACGGGGATTTTCAGTGTTGACAAGGATACTGCCAAGAGATCGCGAGTAGACTCAGCAACATGACTCTTGTATTCGACGACAAGGAACGGACCTTCCTCGGCTGGGCGCGCAACAACGAGAGCACGTACTTATGGCTCAATCGTTCTGCTCAACCCGAGGCTGCCATGGCGCGCGCGAGGATAGAGCGCTTGTACGCGGACTTCCCGGACTCCTCGGGCCGGCTTCTGCGCAGTTTGCGCCATCCCGACGGTCGTCATGCTGGCGCCGCCTATCGAGGTGCGCTGGCATCGCTACTTATGCACCACAAACTCGTCGATCTCGGCTTCTCCGTCACAACTGACGAGGACACTCACGGGGATAACGCGCGGCCGGATCTGATTGCCGTACGTCAAGACGTCGGCCGGATCGTCGTCGAAGTGACCGTTCTCGGCAGCAAGCAGGCGTTCGACGATCATGATTGGCGCACAGGCAGACTTGTCGACGCGATCAACGACAAGCTGACTTCGCCCTGCTACACGCTCGCCGTGCACGTCCACGGCGAACTGCCTGACGAGTTCGACGCATCGCCTGTCGTCGAGGCCATCGGGGACGAGCTTGTGTCGCTTGGCGACCCTGGCCCTGATGCTTCGTCGGCCGGGCCATGGCCAAACCTCAATGTGCGTTTGCACAACGCAGAGGTCGACATCGACTTCATCGCGCTCTCTCCGGCGAGGCGTTCGGAGGTCGAGGAATCCGGGCATCGCATCATCGACATCTATCCCGGCGGCGGGGGCTGCCCGAACACTGAGGGCCGTCTGCGCCGGAAGCTGCATGAGAAACACCCAAGGCGATACCCCGCCCAAGTAGTCACCGGCGATACGCCGTATGTGGTCGCAATCGGACTGTGCGACGTTTTCGCGAGTTCACGAGCCTGCCGCGACTCGCTCTGGGGGGATGAGGCAATCGCACTGCACTTGGACCAGCCCGATAGGGCAACCCCGTTCCGCAAGAACAACGGCTTCTTCGGGGTCGGGCCGAACGGTCCCAAAAACGCAGACGTGAGCGGAGTCTTCTTCATGCACCGCTTCAGTGCAGAAATCTGGCATAAGGGCACTCTGTCGTTCGAGTACTTCGAGAACCCCTACGCCAGCTGTGCTCTTCGGCCTGAGGTCCTGGCGCCCGATCGGGTCTTTGGGGTTGTCGCAAGCAGCGATGACCGACTCGAACTCGGCTGGCTGGATGAAGCGAAGGGTGACTCCTAGATACCCAAGCGGTCTCCCGTTGGCTAGAGCACTCGTGCCTGCTGATCCAATGGTTGGAATGCCCGCCCAATGCCCCAGTTGGTTAGACCGCGGCCTTCACAAACGCCTCGAGTGGCGACAAGTCATGCTCCCAGAAGATTGCCACGCTGTGCTGGTCCTGCGCTTCGCGCAGATTCTTGAGCTTGAGTCTACGGCTTACCGTTCTCGATTCTCCCCCGGAGCGAATCGTGCTTCTCCTCTAGGTGGGCGTAGAACGCCTGCAGGTTCTCCTCAGAGTGCCCGAGGCGTTCAATCACCTCCCAAGGAATGGCGTCGGCGAGCCACCGCTCCCATAGCTCAACGAACTGCACGAGCTGTTGGTAGAAGCCGCGCGTGTCCAAGTCAGCAAGCCAGTAGTTGTCCCGGAAGAGACTCACCATCCGCCGATAGGCAGGAAGCAACTCCCGTTCAAGCTGCGTGTTGTCGTATTCAATCAGCTTCTTGAACTCGGGCTCCCGCTCTGCCGAAAACTGCTCAGGGGCGCGGACACCGTTCCTACGTGTCTCCTTCGCTAGCCCCCGCCACGCTGCGTCTGCCGCAGTTTGGATCTGGACTCGCAGTTCGCCGCGCATCTGAATTTCGTTGCGGAGACCCAGCATTGGCGAGTAGAAGTCTCTAAGCTGTCGTTCAAGGAACGCGAGGCATCGGTGAGAGCGTTCGCGACAACCCGTCAGCCAGGCGCCAATCAAGACGCCGACGAGTCCTGCAACAGCCGGCACGGCAATCGAAACTGCCCACTGAATGAGCGTGATCTGCTGCTGTACCTCTTGCGCCACAAGTGCCACGGCAGCCTCCCGGTACATCTAACTCTTGGCGGATGAGCAACGCGACAAAGCCGCGTCTGTTTCTATCCGTTCGTTTGACCTGCCGTTACTGGTGCGCACGCCCGAAACCACGCTGCTCCAGCCACGCCTCATCCTCAGCACGCTCGTCCTCGCGTCGCGCTACCTCCTCAGTCCATTCCGCGGGTATGTAGTCTGCGCGCCGGCGGGGTAGATCCTGCTTCAGTAGCCATTGGCTGTTGTCAGCCACCCGCTGCCGACGGACTGCGGCTTCGGGAACGTCCCTGGTGTGCGCCCTGGGTGCACGATGCGGCTTTCTCGACTCCAAGAGCAGCTTGGCGTCGTTGGAGACGGTCAGCAACGCTCGGGGATCCGGCGGATGAGCTAATCGTGGTTGGTTTATCAACCCCAGAGCCTGCAGCGACGTAACAGAGTGCAAGAGTTCGTCTCCCTCAAGTCGGCCGACAAGCGCCTCCTGCACATGTTGATAACTCACCTGGTAACCGATGATGCTGCGCACAATGAGCCTCTGGTCGTCGTCGACCCGGATTTCGAGTTGCTTGCGCCTCGCGAATCGCTTGAGGCTGTTGACCCAACGCGATCCGTCGTGCCCGATGCTGGTCAAGATTCGATCCAACAACGGGACCAGTAGCTTACCTGCGACCCAGACAATGAATGTATCGAAGACGCCCACGGCTGACCTCGTCGACGGAGCGGAAGACCACATCTCAGTCTGCCACGCATGGGGTCGGCCTGCTATGTCGAACAATGTTTCTGCAGCCTGCGTAGTCTGCCGACTCAGCTCTCCGCTTTCTGCGTAACACGATACGCCTCGGGCGTTCCCGCTTGTAGACCCCCAGAAACCCCGAAAGGGCATTTCGTCATCCATGGTGCCCGATACGGACCTGTACTGCCGACACGGGGTTTTCAGTCTGATCTCGTCTTCTCCCCGTCGCGGAGCTCCCCGCCCTAGATCCCCAGCGCCCAAGCCCAAGCTGGCACGACATGGATGACGCCGTCGGCCACGGTGAGGTCCTCGGCATCGTGCATCGTGACGATGGTCGATTCGCGAAGCCCGGTCTCGCCCATCGCCTCCTCCAGCGCGCGCACCTCGCGCTCCCGGGTATCGGCCCGCGAGAGATCCGCGCATACCTGCACGAGTCGCGTCGCCTGACCGGTTTCGGGATCGCCGACGATGAAGTCGACTTGGTGGCTCGCGGCGGTGGAGTAGTAGGAGATGGCCCCGTCGCGGGTCCCGTGCAGACGCCGGCGCAGTTCGAGATAGACGGCGTCTCGCCTCGCGAACCCGAAGCGACCGGTCGAAGACCGGGACGGTGGGCGTTCTATCGCGTCCATGGGTTTCCTCTCACCAAGGACACATGAACAACGATATGTCCTTCCCGCAAGGACACCATTGGTGAATGCGTCTCTCGGAGAGGGGAACTAGGGGCAGTGACCAGCAGCGTCAGGTCGAGCGATCGGGACATCCTGCCGTTGCCGTCGCGGAACGGGTGGACGCGCGGGCTACCTTCTGTCGATCTCCTTCATCCGCTCCATGACGAATCCGGCGATCTCCTCGGCGGCTTGCTTTGCCTCGTCGTACTCCTCACGGGAGATCTCACCCCAGTCGCCCGGATACCGGATCTCGACGGCGAACGGAGCGAGCGTCTCTGCAGCATCGGCGAGTGAGTCGAAGTCCACGTCGACGGTTGCCGCAAGGCTGAGGAGCTTGTCCAGCTGGTGGGTCTTCTTGAAGGCGGTCGACTTGTATGCCAAGTAGGCTTTCAGGGTCTTCTCTGCCGCCTGCTGATGATGGAACGCTGCTGCGTCCAAGTAGCTGGGGTCACAGCCTTCTTCATCGTCGCCCGGCTCGAGACGCTCCGCGGCCTTGCGGTCCATCGAAGCCTTGGCGAGCCAGCAATCGACGAGCTCACGCAGGGCCTCATCCATACAGCAACCGGCCCTCGGTCGCCACCTCGTGCTCGAGCGAGGTTTCGAGCCCTTTCATTCGCTCGAAGCGCTCCACGGTCGTGACGATGACGTCCTTCGAGATGCCCAGCCCGCGGAGCGCCCGATAGGCGCGCCGGATCCTCGGGAGCGGCCGCTCTTGGCGCGACGGCATGACCACGAAGAAGTCGTAGTCGCTGTCGGGCGAGGCGTCTCCACGAGCTCGTGAGCCGAAGAGATAGACGCTGGTAGGACTCAGCTCGACAACGAGGCGGTGTGTCGCCTCTTCGAGGACTGCGTCGTCATGACTCGTGTCCAATTCGACCCCTTGGCTTGCCTGCCTCCTACAGTATATCCGCAATCATCGCTACGAGCGGAGCGGCACGGACGCGCAAGAAGGGCCGGACCTCTCGGCCCGACCCTTCGTCATCGCTATGGTGGCCAGAGACGGACTTGAACCGCCGACACGGGGATTTTCAGTCCCCTGCTCTACCAACTGAGCTACCTGGCCGTGGTGATGGGTAATGGTACCCGCGGCCGCTCGCGAGGGTCAAGCCGTTGTCTCTCTGCGTGACGTGGTATACACTCGGTATACACGATATCGGGGAGCCATCCATGAAGGTCAAGGCGCGCAAGGTAGGCAACAGCCTCACGATCACGATCCCGCGGGATGTCGTCATGGAGATGGACATCTCCGAGGACACGGACATGAACGTCTTCGTCCGTGAAGGCGCGGTCGTGATGGAGCCGGTGACGTCCCGGTGGGACCGCCTCATCACCCGCGTCCGCGCACAGGCCGCTGAGCGTGGGCTCACGGAAGCCGACGTCACCGAAGCCGTGGCCGACCTGCGCGGGCGGGACGACGACACGTCGCGATGACGCGGCTCAGGGTCCTCTTCGACACCAACGTGCTGATCTCCGCCGTCCTGTTCGGCGGAGTGCCCGGGGAGATCGTCGACGCCGCGCGTGACGGCGCGATCGATGGCGTAGTGTCGCTCCACATCCTCGGCGAGCTGCGTGAGGTCCTGACGCGCGAGCGGTTCGGCGTCGACGAAGTCATCGCCGACGCCCTCGTCGAGGAGATCGCCGAGTCCTTCGAGGTCACTATGGTGGAACGAGCCTCAGCCGGCTGGAGCGCGGACCCGGACGACGACCCCGTGGTGGAGGCGGCCCTACTCTCGGGCGTCTCGCACGTCGTCACCGGAGACCGGCACCTGCTGGCCCTCGTCGTCCGCGATGTGCTCTTCGTGACGCCCGGTGAGATGCTCGCACTTCTGCGCTAGGGCTACCCGCCCACGCGCTGCGAACCGCGCGCGGCCATCCCCCACACGAAGACGAACGCCCACAGCGCCCACGGCGCGAGCACCCACCGCGCGACGGTCGCGCTCAGGGCCGCGTCGGCCTTCTTGAGCGCCCAGGTACCGAACACGGCGGCGGCGAGCATCCCGGCCATCGCGAGCAGCGCGATCACCGTGTGCAGGCTCTTCTCGAACCCGCCGATCTGAAGCGCCATCATCGTCGTGGCCAGCACGTCGAAGAAGAAGCCGACCCACAGCAGGATCGCGTGCTTGCGCGCGACCCCCTTCGCGCGGAAGGCCCCCCACGCGCCCATCGAGTAGAGCACGAGCGCCACGACCACGGACAAGACGCCTACCAGGATGTTGACGGGCATTCGATCCCCCTTCGTCGACCTGACTCACCGGACCGTCGATGACACTGTACGTCAGTAAGACGCCATGTTCACGCACTCGAGCATCGCCTCGACCACCTTCGCCGCTCCGCCGACGAAGACACCCTCGCGCAGGTCCTCCTCCGCGATGCCGCGCTCGAGCATGCACGGCGAGCACACCATCACCGAGCAGCCGGCCTCGATGATCCCGGCGAGCATCGGCTCGAGCGGCTGAAGGCCCTTTGCCGCGATACGCTCGGCGAAGCCCTTCACGCCGAGCCGCACTCCCTCGCCCTGCAGGATGACGAGCGGCTCGACGTCCATCGCGAGCGCCATCGTCGCGATCATGAACGGCAGCGTCGCTTTCTCCGGATCGTCCTCCGCCTTCGTCACGATGAAACCGATCCTGCGCTTCTCCGTCATAGTCCCTCCTTCTCGCCACCGAGTCCCCTTCGGACCATGAACTCCACCAGGGGCGCCATGTTCGTCGGCACGAACCGCGTGCCGGGATGCATCGACGGCCAGACGCGGAAGACCTCGTCGACGAACCCCTGACCCACCTCATCCACACCCGAGAAATCGACCTCGACCTCGGTGAAGCGCTCGAGCCCTTCGAGCAGGCGCCGCGCCTCGCTGCGGGAGACGAACCCCGGCCCGGTCGCGAACAGCTTCACGACGGGGCGGGTCTTGTTGAAGACGAAGCCCTCCGAGAACCGCGCGAACACGTCGGAGAGGGCGCGGATCGTCTCGGGATCCACGACGCACACGACACGCGTCCCGCGCGAGCGAGGCACGCCGCCCACCGACTGGTCGCCGATGCGATTATCCACCGTCCAGCGAATCCCGTCCGATGAGAGCTGGAAGACGTCGACCGCCTTCGATGTGAAGAAGATGCCTTCGCCGGTGTGGTTGACGGGATCGGTGGTGCGCTTGCCCTTCGTCAGCTCCTGGATCGCCGCAAGGTCGTCGGGCAGGCCAAGGCCTTCGCGCAAGCGGGCGAAGACACCGATCCCGTCGTCGGCGACCTCGAAAGCGAACGCGTCCGGCGTCTTCCACCACCGGACGGTCGCGGTGGCCGCCCCGGAGTGGTCGATGGCGTTGTTGAGCATCTCGTCGAAGGCGTACTGGAGGACTCGTCCCGCCGACGTCGTCGTGTCGAGACCGAGATCGCGCGCTACGTCCTGCCACACCAGGTGTTCCTCGAGTCCCGCCAGCGCGACGGTCCGCTCCCAGAGCGGCGCACCGAACCTCGCCACAGCGTCCGCCGCCTGACGGGAGGCGCGACCCGCTAGCGCCCGTTCGGCCTCGGCGAGGTCGAAGACCCGATGGCCGCCCGGGGTGCGTTCGAGGGGAATGACCCCGGCATCGGCGAGTTGGCGCACGCGGCTGACCGAAAGGCCGAGCCGCCGAGCCACGACACCGATGCGAACGGTATTTTCGGAGCGTGACACGTCGCGCACCTCCCCGGAGAGTAATCTACAATGCGCTATAGATTATGGCACCTGGATTCTCCGAAATCTACACCGTGTGTATCCCGTGTGTATGTTCGTCCACTCCCGCGTGGCCACGCACTGCTCTACAATCGTGGAGGAGCCGACGACGGAGGGTGGCGACATGGAGGAACCGAGCGGCGCTGAAGAGGCGCTCGAGCGGTCGCGGCGAGAGACGCGCGCCGCGTTCGAGAACCGCGCGCTCATGTACTTCTACCTCTACGACGAGCTCACCGGGACGCTCGGGGCGCAGCGCGCCGCCGAGGTGATGAAGAAAGCGATACACCGGCGGGGCCTCCAGGTGGGCGCCAAATACCGGCCGGCGGCCGAGGCGGGCGACCTCGACGAGGTCGGGCGCATCTTCTGCGAGGACTCGGCGTGCGCCGGCGAGCTCTTCCGCCCGGGCGTCGAAGTCCGCGACGAGGAGAGCGTCGTGCTCAGCATGCGCGCGTGCCCTCTCGTCGACGCATGGCGGCGGCTGAGGCTCTCCCCCGACGAGATCGACACGCTGTGCTCCATCGCGGCCGCCGTCGACGAGGGCACGTTCGAGGGAGCGGGACTGCGCCTGGAGTTCCTCGACAGGATCGGGAAGCCCGGCTCGGAGCGCTGCCTGCTCGAGCTCCGGCTCCCGGGGTAGGATAGGGATACCGGCACTTAGAAGCGGAAGGGGTCCGCCATGGCACAGGAACGGCAGCGCTACGCGCTCCAGACCATCTTCTCCTTCTTCCTGGGGATAATGGTCACCGCGTTCATCGGGGTCGGGGTCAACACGTTCTATCCGGCCCCCGATCAGACGTACCAGGAGGAACTTCAGAACCTGAACCGCAAGCAGGAAGACATCGACGCGCTTCGCTCCGGCAAGGAGGGCACTCTCACGCCCGCGGAGCAGAAGCAGTTACAGCAGATCCGCGACGACATCCGCAAGGTCGAGGACAAGCGCAACGCGCAGCAGAAGGTGTGGGCGCGCAACACGAGCATCATCGTCATCCTCTTCGCGACGATCGTGATGGCGCTGTCGCTGATACGCAGCGAGCAACTCAAGGTGATATCGAACGGGTTGCTGCTCGGAGGCGTCTTCACGATGGTCTACGGCACCGGATGGGTCATCTTCAGCGGCGAGTCGACGAGCCGCTTCTTCGTGATGGTCTTCGCTCTCGCCGTGACCGTCGGACTCGGCTACGTGAAGTTCGTGCGCGGCCGGCAGCCGCAAGTGGTGCCGGCGGGCGCGGCGTTCGCGCTCGACGACGCGGCGATGGCTGGGCTGGCGGCGCGACTCGATTCGCTCGAGGCTCGCGCGGCCGCGGCGGCCGCGGCGCTAGGCGCGGGACCGGACACCGAGTAGCCGATCGCGCCGCTAGTGCACGATGACGACGGGCGTCCCGATGGAGACCAGCGGGAAGAGTTCCTCGACGTCGTGGCGGAGCATCCGCATGCAGCCGTGACTCGCCGCGTGGCCGATGGAGCTCACCTTCGACGTGCCGTGGATGCGGATCCCCGAGATGCTCAGGTAGATCGCGCGCGTACCGAGCGGGTTGCGCGGACCCGGCGCGATGTAGCGCGGCATGTTCGACGCCCATCCGCTTCCAGGGTTCCCCCACGACGGGTTGGCGCGCTTCGCGACGACGCGGAACGAGCCCGTCGGCGTCGGGTACCGCGGCATGCCGATCGCGCACCGGTAGGTGCGCTCGACGGCCGTGCCGCGATAGAGGCGGATGCGCCGCTCGGAGAGATCGACGAGGATCGCACGCCCGAGACCCGCCTCGGTCACGCGAGGGCGGACACGAGCGACGGGGACGACGACCGTCGGCTGGACGCCGCCGGTCGCGGTCGAAGCGCGCAGCGCGCGGGTGATGGAGGCGGCGCCGGTGCGGCGATCGGTGCGCCGTCCCTCGGCCGAGCGCGTGAAGAGGAAGCGGGATCCGCGCAACACGCGAGCGGCGTTGCGCGCGGTGCGGTCGACGCGGGCGGCGACGGTGGCGAGCCACGCGTTGACGCGCGTCGCGCTCACCGTGTAGCGCGGCGAGAGATCGAAGGCTTCGCTCGTCTCTCTCGAAGCGTACGCGTCCGCGAGCATCGCCTCGACGTCCACGCTGACCGCGGTCGCCGCGTCGAAGGTGAAGGCGACGCCGTTCGCGCGCACCGACAGCGGCGGCAGGACAGGCATCACCACAGCGGAGGCGATCGCCGAGCGAGCATCCGCCTCGGTCATCCCGAGGAGGTGGACGCCGCCCACGATCGCGTCGTTGGGGACCGGCCCGCGGTCCGTCGCGGAGGTGGTCGCGAGCGCGGGCACGGCGCCGAAGGCGAGCGCCACGACCGTGGCGAGCGCGACGAACGCGTGGGAGATGTGGCGTGCCTTCACTTGCGGCCTCCGGTGACGCGAGGGAGAACGGGCTTCACCGGAGCAGTATACGGACGTAGGGCTATCGCGGAAAGGACTGCTGGTCGCGGCGCTCTCGGAGCATGCGTTCGAGAGCCGTGACGAAGCGCTCGCGGTCCTCGTCGTCGAAGGGGGACGGCCCGCCGGTGCGCCCTCCCGCGCGCCGGTGGCGCTGCTCCGCGTGACGGACGGCGAGCTCGGCGTCGATGGTCGCGACGTGGAAGACGCGGCCGCGCACGCTCAGCGCGCCCGCCCCGCGCCCGAGCGCCATCGCGGCGAGGCCGATGTCCTGCGTCACGACGACGTCGTCGGGGGCCAGGCGCTCGACCACGGCGAAGTCGGCCGCATCACGGCCCCCCGACACCTGGACCGCCTCGACGCCCGGCCGACTCGCATAGCGTGAGAGGTTCTGCGTCGCGTTCGCCACGAGGACGACATCGACCCCGAGCGGCCGCGCGACCGAGATCGCCTCGCGGGTGACGGGGCACGCGTCGGCGTCGATGAAGAGGCGGGTCGTACTGGTGGACATTCGGCCCTCCTTAGACGGCACGAGCATAGTCGCCTGCGAGCAGGGGGACAACGTGCGACTCTTGACAACGACTCAGACCATTGAGATAAATAACTCACTCGTCTGAGTTATTATTGCTGAGGAGAGTGTCCATGTACGAGCGGAAGACCAACGCCGTGCTTCTGGCCCGCCTAGGTGAACCGAGGCGATTCATCCAGGTAGTGCTCGGCCCGCGCCAAGTGGGCAAGACGACTTCCGTTAGGCAGGTCCTCGAGAAGCTGGAGATGCCATTCCACTACGCCACGGCCGACACGGCCACACTCCAATCGGGAGCATGGCTGGAGGAGCAGTGGGCAACGGCGCGGCGACTGCACGCGGACAGCGGTGGACCGGTCGTGCTCGCGATCGACGAGATCCAGAAGGTCGGCGATTGGTCGGCATGGGTCAAACGGTCATGGGACGAGGACTCTTTCGAGGGCCGGGACGTGCGCGTGGTGCTAACGGGCTCCTCGCCACTGCTCATGCAGCAGGGCTTGAGCGAGAGCCTTGCCGGGCGGTTCGAGACCATCCCTGTCTGGCACTGGACGTGGTCCGAGTGCCGTGACGCCTTCGGCTGGGACCTCGACACGTTCGTCTTCTTCGGCGGTTATCCAGGCGCGGCGACGCTGAAGGACGACATCGAGCGCTGGCGAGCGTACGTGCTCGACTCGATCGTCGAGACGACGGTCTCGCGCGACATCCTGCTCATGACCCGCATCGAGAAGCCGGCACTGCTCCGTCGCGTCTTCCATCTGGCGTGCGAGTACGCGGGGCGCGAGCTGACCTACGAGAAGATGGTCGGACAGCTCCAAGACGCGGGGAACACGACGACTGTCGCGCACTACCTCGACCTGCTCGACGCGGCCGGACTCGTGGTCGGCTTGCAGAAGTACTCCGGTGAGGCTGTCCGCCGCCGGCGTTCCACCCCCAAGCTCGTCGCGCACGATACCGCACTCGTCAGTGCCGTGTCCGGTCTGACGCCCGGCGAGGCACGTGCTGACGGCGTCGTTTGGGGACGGCTCGTCGAGGCTGCCGTGGGCGCACATCTGTTGGCTCGAGCGCGCACAAAGCGCAGCAGACTCTATTACTGGCGAGAGAAGCGGGACGGCATCGACGTCGAGGTCGACTTCGTCACGGTGCACGACGGTCACGTGACCGGCATCGAGGTGAAGAGCGGCGAGACGATCGGATCGCTCGCCGGCCTGCACGCCTTCCGGGAGACGTTCGGCGACGCGGTGGATACGGTCGTGGCGGGCACGGGCGGCGTACCGCTGGAGGAATTCCTCGCCGGGGAGTTAGGAACGTAGCATGCAATGCAGCAAGGCCGCCTCTCGGCGGCCTTGTCGATATCCTGTGGCGGGATGCACGGGACTCGAACCCGCGACCTCTGGCTTGACAGGCCAGCGCTCTAACCAACTGAGCTAGCACCCCGTTCGCGCCGGTCACCTCGGCGACACAGCGAAGCGATTCTAACGAGCGGCGGGCCGCATGTCCACTTATTACCCTCCCGCAGCCTAGCGGCGCCGGAAGAACATCGCCGCGAGCACCGCGGCGAATGCGGCTCCGAACGCCGCCGCGACGCCGACGCTCGCGCGCGGGTCGAGCAGCACCGTCGAGCCCTCGCCGAGTTCGACCTCGCTCGAGACGACCATGCCGACCCAGCCCGAGCGGACCTCCGCGCGGCGTGCGACGAGGGTGCACGCGCAACTCTGCGTCAGCGCCATGTCGCCGCCGGCGATTATGGCGCACGCCCCGCTGCGCTCGGCCTCCACGTCGTGACGGGCGACCAAGGCGAGAGCGCCGCTCCCCGACATGCGCACGTCGTCGGCGTTCGCCATGACGACGAAACTCTCGCAGAGGTCCAGCTTCTCGGCCTCGACGGACCGAAAAGTCGTGCTCGCTTCTTCCTCCATGCCATCCTCCTCGATCAGTCCACGAGCAGTTCGCGCGTGGGCGAGAGCGCCCGCACGTGCGCGACGTCGTCCGGATGCAGCGCCCGCAGCCTCCACAGTCCTCTCGACGGGAGCGCGAAGGTGACGACCCATCGCGTCGAGCCCGCCCCGAGGGTGAGCGTCCGGGCGGGCAGCGACCGATCGAAGCGCCAAGCGCCGCTCACGCGACGGTAGCACAGCAGTCGCACCGCGACGATGCCGTCCGCGTGGCGCGGCGAGATCGTCCCGTACGCGGTGAAGAGGCGCCCGCGCACCACGCGACCGGGCGCGGTGGGATACCCGAGCGTCACCGGCCCCGCGCCGCCGTCCGCCGTACGCAGCACCACACCCGCGGAGCCGACCGCCCACGCGCGCGAAGAGCCGGCGACGGCAAGCCCGGCGAGCGCCGCGGTCGAAGGCACGGGCTGCGCGATCCATCGCGAGCCGCCCGTGACGGTCTTGAGCACGACGCCCGCGGCGCCGACCGCCCACGCCACGGTCGCGTCGACCGCGCGCACGGCGCACAGGTCTCGCGCCACGCCGCTCGTCTGGCGCGTCCAGGTGGAGCCGCCGTCGAGCGTGCGCAGGAGCGTCCCGCGGTCGCCGACCGCCCAACCGCGGCCGTCCGCGGCGAGAGAGACAGCCGCGAGGTCCACGGTCGTCGGTGCCGAAGCCGTCGCCCACGTGCTCCCGAGGTCATCGCTGACGCAGGCGCACCCGCCGTCCCCGACCGCGACCAGCCTTCCGCCCGCGCGAGCGACTCCCCGCATCGCGCGCCCCTGCCCGTCCACGCGACTCACGGTCCATGTGAGGCCAGCATCGGTCGTCGCGATGCACAGCCCGTTCGAGGTCAGCGCGCAGCACGCCGACGGCGCCAGCGATCGCACCGCGGTCAGCGTCGCGGAAGCCGGCACTGCGACCGCCGTCCACGTCACGCCGCCGCTTGTCGTGCGCAACAGCGTCGAGTCCGCGCCTGTCGCCCAGCCCTCGAGCGTGCCGGCGAGCATGTCGACCGCGGCGAGGTCATGGGTCGTGCCGGACGGACGCGCTCGCCACGTCACGCCGCCGTCGGTCGTGCGCAGCACGACGCCGCGCGCTCCGACCGCGACGCCGAGCCGACCGGAAGGGAACGACACCGCCGCGAGCCCGGCGCTCGTCGGCGCCGCGACGCGCGACCATCCGACGGCGGCCGAGGCGCTGGCGGGAGTCGCGAGCACGAGCACGACAGCCAGCCCGAGAGCGACTCGTCTCACATGAGCGGGAGATCGTAGATGCGCCATGTCTTGTACCGGTTCGCTCCCATGAACTTCGAAGCGCGGAGGATCAGGTCGTTGTCCTCGAGCAGCATCGAGATGTCGCACTCACGGTAGTGCTTCGTCCGACCGTACGCGAGCATCTCGTCGAAGAGCAGCGCGTCTATGCCCATCCGCCGGAAACCGGGCCGGATGCCGAAGAACATCAAGCGCACGCGCGGGATGCGCCTCCGGAGAGCGAACAGCCTCGCGAGACGGACCGCGTCCGAGTCGCCGTACCAGCGCCAGCGGGGACGCAGCGCCCAGTTCGGATCGGGAAGCGTGCCGATCATCGCCGCCGGCTCGCCGTGAACGTACGCGAATCGCACGAGCCCGGGATCGAGGATCGGCTTGAGGGAGTCGGCGAGCAGATCGGCCTCTTCATCGGTGATCGGGAGGAAGCCCCAGTTCGCGGCCCACGCGTCGTTGTAGATGCTCACGATGAGGCGCACCTCCTCGCGAAGCCGCGAGAGGTCGGCGCACCGGATCGTGATGCCGCCGCGCTCGCGCACCGCCGCCGCGACGCGCGTCAGCCGCTCGGAGCCCGTCTCGGCGACGGCGACGCGATACGCGTGGTAGTCCTTCGCCTTCACGAAACCGTACGCCTCGATGAGGTGCCGGTAGTACGGCGGGTTGTGCGTCAGCTCGACGGTCGGCGGCGTGTCGAACCCGTCGATCAACACGCCCTGGCGCTCGTGCGTCGCGTTCGAGTACTCGCCCGGCCCGCGCAGGACCTCCATCCCGCGAGCGGCCGTCCAGTCCCGCGCCGCGTCGAGCAGCGCATTCGCGACCTCCTGATCGTCCACGCACTCGAAGAAGCCGAAGAAACCGTACCTCCCCCGGTAGTGCTCGTTGAAGCGGTGGTTGATCGCAGCCGAGACGCGGCCGAGCGCCTTGCCGTCGCGTCGGGCGATGAAGTGGGTCACGTCCGCGGAACGATGGTATGGGTGCGCGGGAGTGAGCAGACCGGGTACGCCGAGGAGCCGGCTGCCGAGAAGATCGGCATTCAGCGGAGGCGTCCAGCACGGGTCGCCGCGGTTCAACCTCCACGGCAGCCGCGCGAACTCGCGCAACTTCCGGTCGCCGAGCGGGACCTCCTCCACGCGCACGGGACCGGGCATGCCGGGACCCCTTCCGGTTCGCGCCTCCTCTTGCGCCGATCATCCCACAAGCCGCGAGTGACCGGCGCTGCCCATGGGAAGGAACATCCAAGTAGCCGTCTGCCGAAGGAGGGCGTCATGCGACTCGTCGTCGATCTCGACCTGTGCATCGGCTGCGGTGTGTGCGAGCAGGAGTGTCCCGAACTCTTCGAGGTCGGTGACGACGGGCTCGCGCACGCGATCGTGGACGACCCCGGTCCGGAACTCTTCGATTGCGCGGGCGCTGCCGAGGAGCTCTGCCCCGTCGACGCGATCAGCATCCTCGGGGAGTGAGCGCCCTCAGCGCACCGTGAAGTACCTCACCACGCTAGTCGCCGCATGGTCGGTGTCCGAGTGCACGGCGAGGACCTTCCAGCGACCTGCGCCCGCGATCGTGAACCAGATACCGTACCGCGACCCGCCGGCGACGTCCTGCGCCGCCGAGGTCGTGTAAAGGCGCTGGCGCCAGCGGCCGCTCTCGAGCCGGTAGAGCGTCACGCGCACGACGTTCGAACCCGCGCGGTGACGTGGCCGCAGCGTCCCCCACGCCGTGTAGCGGCGTCCGCGCGCCACGATGCTCGGAACGGCGGGTGCCGTGAGCGCCGCGCGTGAAGTCACGACACGGATCGGGCTCACGGCGAGCGCGTACGTGTCGTCCCCGGCGAACCCCAGGTAGAAGTACGTCCGGCGATAGCCGCGCAGCGCCGTCGCATAGCTCCCCGTCGTCGACGTGAGTGTCGCGACCGCGCTCCAGGTCACGTTGTCCGGTGAGGTGTAGAGCGTCACCGCCCGGCCCGCGATCGGCGCTCCCGCGCCGTCCAGCATCCGGCCGGTGATCGCCACGGTCCCGCCATAGGCGAGGGTCGTGCCGGGGGCCGAGATCGACAACGTCGCCGTGTCTCCGTACAGGATCCGGTACGAGCCGGTGCTCTGCCCGGCCTGTGGGATGCTCGCCGCATATATGTCGAGGTAGTAGGTCCCGCCCCCACCTTGCGGGACCGTGTAGACGAACCCGTCGACCTCGCCGGCGGCCTCGCGCGAAGATGCGACGGCCTGCGACGCGGTATCGACGCCTGTCACTCCCGGCGGGAAGAGGTACATGTCGAAGTCGGTGCCGGCGACGTTCGTGTCGGACGGGAGGAGCCAGAAGCGGATCGACTGCCCGGCGGCGAGCGTCACCTGGAAGACCTGGTCGGCGTCGTCGCCGCTGATGAAGCTGCCCGTGAACCCGGAAGCAGGCAGCGCGGCTCCGGGGAACGCCTCGGCACCTGCCACAGCGGGCAGCAGCGCGACGAGCAGGAGTGCGGCGGTCAGAACACTGAAGAGACGGCGGAATTGGCGCATGGACGCCTCCCGAACGCAGCCGCAGGACCTCCCGGCCCGCGGACGGTCTCGGCGGCCGGACTTCTCCGCCGGAGGAGCCGTGCTCCTCGCCATGAGGATACCCCTCACGGGCATCTCCCGAAACGTCCGCGGCACGCCGGCAGAGGCTACTTCACTTGATCAGATGTGGGCTGGGCCTGTGCACCAGGTCCGCGACGAGCACGTAGCGGCGCGGTGCGTTGCCGATGTAGTAGAACGGGTAGCAGGTGCTCACCGTCAGGACGGCGTGGTCGGTCGGCACGATGACCGTCCTGTCGTCCTTGTCGACGATCCGGATGCGCCGGATCTCGTAGTCGAATCTCCCGGCGGACGTCTGCGTGACGAACCGATCGCCTATCTCCAGATTGCCAAGTCTCCTGAAGACCGTGTCGCGATGTCCGGAGAGGACGCAGTTGTCCGTCTGCCCGGGCAGCACGCTCTTGGTGTAGTGCCCCACGCCCCTCTTCAGATCGTCCTCGTCGGTCCCCTGGATGATCGGCAGGCTCTGCCCGAGGGCCGGGATCGACAGGACCCCGATGGTGTCGCCCTGCGCGGGGTACTTCGGGTACAGGGCCCGGTCGGGATCGGGCGTCTCGGACGACCCGCTCGGCTCCGTCGAGACGGTCGTGCTGGAAGAGGGATGCCGGTAGACATCGGCGGACCGCACAGACTGCGCCCTGATGTTGATCAGCGCCAGGAAGATGAGGCCTATCCCGAGGACCAGCAGCCCCAAGGACAGTCTGGAGACGAGGGAGGACTTGTCCCGCGACGATCTCGGCCTATACCTCGGCCTATACATGTGCCTTTCTGGTTCCCCAGAGGCCGGCAGCCCCGATGAGCGTCAGGACAGCGCCTGCGAGGAGGACGTTGTACCAAGGTGTGGCGGTGTTCGGGAGCACTCCCCCGCTGTCTGTCGACGGGACGACGTCCTCGCCCGGACCAGGTGTCGGCCCGGGCGTGGGTGTGGGCGTGGGTGTGGGCGTCGGTGTGGGCGTCGGAGTTGCAGCCGCGCAGACTCCGTTCGTGATGGTGTTGGTGTCCAGCGTGACCGAACCGTTCCGGGCCAGAAGCTGTCCCTGCACCGTCGCACCGGTCTGGGCCGCGATGGACGTGAGCGCGAAGATGTGTCCCACGAACTGGGAGTTGGTCCCCAGGGTCGCGGAGCTTCCGACCTTCCAGAAGACCCGGCAGTACCGGGCGCTGTTGGTGAGACTGACGACACTGCCCGCGAATGTGACGAGCGTGGTGTCCGTCTGGAACACGAAGACACCATCGGGATCGCCCTGGGCGTCGAGCGTTAGAGTCTGGCCCGCCGCTATCTCGAACGTGCCGCTGTTCGAATGGTAGACGCCGGGGATCAGGGTCTGGCCACCAAGCTCGGTGTCGATGATGGTGGGCGTTCTTCCCGCGGCGTCGTCATATGCGGTGATCAGATCGTTCTTGGCATCGAGCGCGACGGCATCGGCCAGGTGCGTGGTCCCATTCGCCAGTGTCACGCTCGCCTGCCCGGTGAATGCGGGGTTCGGATGCGACCCGACGTCTCCGCCGGCATCTCCGCCTATCCAGGTCGTTCCGGTATTGGTGATCCCCTGGCCGGACAGGATCGCGAAATTGGAGGTCGATCCAAGGAGCACCGGAGCTGCAAAGCTCACCGCAGGTAGTGCGATCATGACTGCCAGAAAGAACGCCAATAGCAGCGATACGTGCCGCAACCTGCTCGGTGTCGCCATCGATCGGCTCACTCCCCCCGCATTCGTCTTTCGTGGACGCGCCTTCATCCGTAGTATGTACCCTTCCTCGCCTTACAATGCAATACCAGGTCAGCCCTAAGGCTCATGGCAAGCTCGAGACTTTAGCGTGCGCCCACCGGCCCACAGCTCGCAGCGGTACTCCACACAAAGGGGGGCGCGATACTCCCGCGGCAGCAGACAGCCCGTGTCCGGGTGGCAGAACTGGCACTTCCTCGTGTCGATCCAACCCGGAAGGCTCGCCCTGTAGGCGGCGCCGTCCTCGGTGGGAAGGTGACTGAGGCGCGGGTCGTGCAGAGGCGGGACGCCAGCGACGCCGGGACCGTATCCGCCCTCACTCAGCGCCAGTGCGCCGCTCGCGACGAAGCGATCCAGCCACTGGTCGATGTACTCGGGCAGCCAACCCTCGCCGATGTATGCCCCGTTCTCGTCGTGTGCCAGGTACAGACAGCAGCACAAGCCGCCGCAGGCGTGGCAGAACTCGAAATCCGCGTCCTTGGGCAAACGAGCCTCCCGCTCCGGAGCGGACTGGTTGTTCCTGGTGGGCGATGAGGGATTCGAACCCCCGACTTCTTCCGTGTAAAGGAAGCACTCTCCCGCTGAGTTAATCGCCCGCGCGCGGTCCGGGCGCGAGAGCGCCCGGCGATCCCGCCAAGTGTCGCATAGGCGCAGGTCGCGCGCCATGTGTGTCAGTAGCAGTTGAAGAACGTCGGGCGAGAGATCGAGTAGGCGTGGCCCGCTTCGGCGTGGTCGGCGGCGACGTACCATCTGCCGGTGCCTCTGACCCAACAGCGGGCCGCGAACCGCGTCCATGTGCCCGAGTAGTAGTACGTCGTCGCGGGGACCGTGCCTCGAAGCACCCACCCGTTCCACTCGTAGTGGAAGAAGCGGAAGTTGACGGTCCTCCGGCCCACTGCATGCCGCGGCGAGATATAGCCGGTGGCGAGGAAGATCTGGCCGCCGTAGACGGCCCCGGGCACCGAAGGGGCCGTCAGGTTGTCGCGGATCCCGATGCTGACACTCCGACTGATGACGTCGCGATAGGGGTAGCCGCCGAGGAAGCGGGCCCGGTAGTTCGTGGGTCTCGTGATCGCCGGCATGGTCCTGACGGCCTGGCCGCCGCCCCCGGTCGTCGTCGTCCCGACCGTCACCCAACCGGTGCCCGGGACATACCTCTCGAAGCGGATGGGCTTTCCCGGCAGCGGGAAGACGTACGTCCCGATACTCGAGCCGCCGCCCGGGAAGTACCCTCGCAGGATCGCCGTCAGCGTCACTCCGGTCCCACCTATCACCGAGGTGACCGGGGCGGTGAGCTGGATGCCCGTGTCGTACCACTGCGGCGGCGGAGGGGTCGCCTCCACCGAGAACCTGACGGTGTGCTCGCTCTCGACGTTGCGGGCGAAGTCGGCCGCCCAGTACCGGAGAACATGGTTGCCGATCCCCGTGGCCACCTCGACGGAGGCCGACGTCGTCGTCTGTTCGGTGAAGGTGTCGAGTCTCCAGTTCAGCTGCGCGACGCCGCTCCCTTCGGCACCATCGGCCGAGGTCAGGCGTATCGTCGCGCTTCCGACCCTCGTGGTCACCTCGGAGCGCGACACGGGCGGGGTGTTGTCCGGCCGCGAGTTGATCTTCCGGAAGCGCTGGATCCGATTGCCGCCGTCGACGATGAAGACGTAGTCGCCGACCACATCGACGTCGGTCGGCCACCACACCTGTCCCAGAAGACCGTCGGTCCCGTTGACGCCCAAACACTCCACAGGGCCCGTGTTGCCCGATCTGAGCGTCCCGGCCGCATACCTCACCACGCCGGACGTCTCAGTGGAGGCGCCCGGTTCGGCCACGAAGAGGTTCCCGTCCGCGTCGAGCGCCATACCGCGCCGCCTGGGTGTCGAGCGGCCGAAGCTGAAGTAGTGCCGCAAGGGAGGTGTGAAGTAGGGGATCCGCCCGCTCTCGGACACGTAGATCGTGCCGTTCGTGGCGACGACGGCGCAGTTCGGGACGTTGAACCCCGTCCAGCCGAAATAGCTGCGAAGGACGACCGTGGGCGACGGGGGGTAGTCCACCCCCGTGTAGGAGTCGAGGAGCACGCCCTCGGGACTGTACTTCCGCAACCCGTCCGCGTCTTGGACGGTGTAGATGCTGCCGTCCGGGCCCACGGCGAGTCCCGGCCACTCCATCGAGAAGTTCGTGGCCGATCTCGGCGTGCTCCACGAACGCACGATCTCGCCGGTCGTGGTGTACGCCACGACCTTGTAGTTGTCGGAATCGGACAGCGCGACGTAGAGCAGACCGTTCGGATGCCAGACGATGTCGCGTGGCCCCATGTAGTAGTAGCCGATAGGGCCGCCCGATGTCGGGAAGGAGCGGACGAACGTGCCGTCGGAATCGAAGACTTGGATACGCGCGTTGTTCGTGTCGGAGACGTAGAGACGGCCCGACGAGTCGTGGGTGATGTAAGATGCGCCGTTGAACTGCCCGGGAGCCGACCCCGTCCCGCCCCAGACAAGCTCCGGGACGTAGGCCGCCGATGCCACGGAGGGCGCGAACGCGGCGACCATCGCGAGCAAGAAGACGGCGACCCGCAGCGAGGCGCGAACGAACCCCCGGGGGAGCCGGTGGAGGACGGTCTCTGTCGAGGCGGAGCCGGACGACATGTCGCCCACCTCCTATCGAGGCTGGCGTCTCTTGAGCCCTAGCGTACTCCGTCAGCTCCGGAAGGCGAAACGTCGCACTTCAGAGCTGAGCTCGGGCCTCGCCGATCCCCTGATGCCGAGAGGTCAGCCCGCCGTCTCGCGGAACTCGACGCCCTCCATGCCTTTGAAATGCGCGTCCTGCGTCCAAAGGACAGCGTTCTCCGCACGAGCGGTCGCGAGGATGATCGCATCGGCCATGGCGAGCCCTGTCGCCAACGACAACCGGGCCGCGTCGAGCGCGAGTGTCGAGGACAGCTCGACGACCCTGCCCTGCAACATCGCGCCGACCGCCTCGAGGGCTTTCGCCTCGCCCGCGAGCTGGCACGTCCGCTTGAAGACCTCGAATAGGGCCAGTGAGGGAACGACCGACTCTTCGGGCGATTCGATGACTGCGGAGAACTCGCTCGCATTCGGGGCGTCGCCGAAGTACTCGAGCCAAGCGGATGAATCGACGACGTTCACACCCTGTCCTCCCGGTCGCGCTCGAAACTCGTATCGAGACCTCGGAGCATGCCCCGAAGCTGGCTGACCGGCCTGACCGGCAGGAACTCGATGCGATCGCCGTACGCCAGAGCATGCACCTTCTGGCCGGGCACGAGCTTCAACTGCTCGCGAATGGACTTCGGGATGACGACCTGGAACTTAGGCGAGATGGTCACGGTCTCCACGGCGCACCTCCTTGTGCTACGCATAGTCTATCGATAAAGCACCTGACTAACAACTAGCTGGTCGATGTTATCGATGCTGTTTGTGGAGCGGAGGGACCGGCTTGCTGCCGAGTCATGCGCGCCTGCAATGACCCGGCCGACGTCCTTTCGAGTGGCGCCCAGAACAGGTCGTAGGTGGTGGCCCTACCGGCCGGCGTCGTCCAACATGCTTGGGCGACAAATCCGGGGCGCTTCTCCGGCGCCCGCGGTCATCGACCAGCATCCCCTGCGGCTTAGGTGAGACCCTTCCACGGCTCGCCGGGAAGACGGGCGATCAGTTGGTCGTGCACGAGCGACGCTGCGGCGTCGACGTCGTATCCCGCCGGGTCGCGAAGCAGTGGAATCACGTCGACGCGGAAGTCGGAAGACGCGAGCTTTCCCACCATGTTCGCCTCGAACTCCGCGCGCGAGATCGAAGTCTCCATTCGCGCCAGGTACTCGCCGAGACACTCCATGATGTGCGCCTCATTCAGGTCGAGGGTGGTGAGTCCGAGCCACAAGTCGTAGAGGTCGCGCCCCTTCCGTCGCTGGAAGAGCGCCCTCATCTTCGTTGCCAACATCTCTTCCAGCGTGAACGTGGTGACCAGCTCGTCGGCGGAGTGCCACGGGCTCGATACGGCGAACGGCATATGCTGCAGCCCATCGACGCTGAAGTGCTCCCGAGTATTGATCTCCACCTTCACCCGCATCCGCTGCACGGGCAATGCGGTGGTCTCGAATCGGTAGAGCAGCTTGGCGCTGTCCGGGCGCTGCTCCCAGTTCGGGGCCCCCAGCCACGGATCTAGCGCCTCGCGCAGCTCTCCGAGCACCGGGCCGATCGGACCGGCCTCGACCTGCACGAGATCAAGGTCCTCGGAGTAGCGCCCCGGAGGATCGAAGTGGAGCTTGTGCAGCGCGGTCCCGCCGCGGAAGGCGAGCGCGTGGCGCAGGGATGGACGGCCGAAGATCGCAGTCAGCGCTCTCGACAGGATCAGGTCCTGCTCGACTTGCTCGTCTTGGGGCCATGGCGCAGAAGCTCTCCACGCCGTGATCTGGGCTCGCGGGATCACAGATCGATCTCCACTTCCAGGTTCGGGATCACACGCCAGGGACTGACTGCATCGGCGCCGGCCCGAGGCGCATCGGGAGCAAGCGCAACCGGCCGATACCGCTTGGAGCCAAGGACGCGGAGCAACGGGTCGGCGAGCCGGGGCTGGCCCGCTCGGTCCAAGAGGTAGCCGAGGCGCTGGATCTCGGGGGTCTTGCGCAGTTGCGCAACAGAATACAGGGCCTCCGGCTCAAGGCGCTCGGCGAGTTCAAGCAGCACCGTCGCGACGTTGCTCAAACCACCGCAGGCCGCCGAGAAGCGCACGAGATCGAACGCCGTCGACTCGGGCGTGGACACGAACATGGTGCCGGTCTCCGTCTGCATCGCGACAGCGGGGGTCTCGGCGACAGAGCCGCTCATGTGGAAGGTGATGCGCGCGCGTCCGGCCACGCCCTCGCGGGTGGGACGGTCGGTGACGACCTGAAACGTCATCGGCTGCTGATGAGAAGCGCCGTGGATGGCCGCTGCGGATAGCAACCCCACGTAGTAGGGCTGATCGAGGAACCGCATCAAGTCGTCGATGAACCACGACGGCGGCGAGCCGGCCGTGATGTACTCGGTAGGCACGATCACGTAGAACCCGCGACGCGGAGTCACTATGCGACCGCGCTTCTTGAGCCGGCGCAGTGCGTTGTCGACCGCTATCTCAGACGTCGGCAGCGCGGCCCGCGCGTCGGCGTGAGAGAACGTGTAGGTCCCCGTTGCCTGAAGCTGTTCGACGAACGCCGAGACCTCTTCAGGGGCTGTCACTTCTTGAATCGCCATTTCACTTTCATAAGGTAGCGCTCAACGCTGCTTTACGCAAGTAGATTGGCGCTTTCAGAAGGAAGTTGAGAGCAACGGGGCATCGAGTGCAATCGGGCAACAAGCCGATGTCGAGGGCCGATCCTCAGCAACAGGGATTTTTGGGCACCAAGATGGAGCAGAAATGGCCTCTGAGCTGCGGTTTTGCTCTCTGCCTAGCCCTCAGAAGGGCACGATTTGTTGCCCGATTTCAGGCACGCAAAAGGGATGTGCAATCCTCTGAGCTGCGGTTTTATGGTGCCCCCAAGGGAATTCGAATCCCTGTTGCCGCCTTGAAAGGGCGGAGTCCTTGGCCGCTAGACGATGGGGGCATGTACGCGTGTGGTGGGCCGTGTAGGTCTCGAACCTACGACAACCGGATTAAAAGTCCGGTGCTCTGCCAGCTGAGCTAACGGCCCCTTTCAAGAGACGAGGCGGCACGGGACAGCCGCCGACGCACGGGCAAGTGTAGCCAAGCCCGCACGCGACAGTCAACTCGCCGCAGGTAGTGCACCTAGTAGGGGCGGAATCGATTCGCGTGCCGCAGCACATCTAGTGCCTGAAGTGGCGGTGGCCGGTGAAGACCATCGTCATCCCGCGCGCGTCCGCGGCGGCGATCGCCTCCTCGTCGCGCACCGAGCCGCCCGGCTGGATGACCGCCGTGCAGCCCGCGTCGCCGACGACTTCGAGCGAGTCGGGGAAGGGCATGAACGCGTCGGAGGCGCACACGCTGCCCTTCGTCTTCTCGCCCGCCTTCTCGACGGCGATCTTCGCCGCGTCGACGCGGCTCATCTGCCCGGCGCCGACGCCGATGCTCGCGTAGTCCTTCGCGAGCAGGATGCAGTTGCTCTTGACGCTCTTCGCGACCTTCCATGCGAAGAGGAGCTGCTCCCACTCGTCCTTGGTGGGCTGGCGCTTCGTGGGCACCGTGAAGCCGGAACGGTCCTCGGTGACGGAGTCGTAGGTCTGGACGAGCATGCCGCCTTCGACCTTGCGCATCTCCAGACCGCGCTCCGCGGTGTGGCGGATGCCGCCGGTGCGCAGGAGCCGGATGTTCTTCTTCTCGGTGAGCAGCGCGAGCGCGTCGGCGTCGAACTCGGGCGCGACCATGACCTCGACGAACTGCTCGCGCTCGTTGATCGCCTCGACCACGCCCTTCGTGACCGCCCGGTTGAACGCCATGACGCCGCCGAACGCCGATACCGGGTCGCTCGCGTGCGCCTTGACGTACGCGGCGAGCGCGTCGGCCGCTATCGCCGTGCCGCACGGGTTCGTGTGCTTCACGATGACGCACGCCGGGTCCTGGAACTCGGCGACCGCCGACCATGCGGCGTCGGTGTCGAGGATGTTGTTGTACGAGAGCTCCTTGCCGTGGAGCTGCTCGGCGCGAGCGAGGCTGTGCGCGGGGGCGTCGTCGTCGCGGTAGAAGGCGGCCTGCTGGTGCGGGTTCTCGCCGTAGCGCAGCTCCTGTGCCTTGTGCAGGCGCGGCCGCAGCTCCTCGGGGAACTCCGCGTCCCCGAGCAGGTAGCGATAGATCGCTGCGTCGTAGGCCGACGTGCGGCGGAAGACGTCCTTGGCGAGCCGGCTGCGCGTGGCCATCGTCGTCGCGCCGCCGTTCGCGCGCATCTCGTCGAGCACGGCCTCGTAGTCGGCGGGATCGGTGACGACGGTGACCGCCGCGTGGTTCTTCGCCGCGCTGCGCAGCATCGAGGGACCGCCGATGTCGATGTTCTCGATGGCCTCCGCCAGCGTCACGCCCTCCTTGGCCACGGTCGCCTCGAACGGATAGAGATTCACGACGACGAGGTCGATCAGGGTGATGTCGTGCTCGAACGCCTGAGCCAGGTGCTCGGGGATGTCGCGGTTGGCGAGCAGCGCGCCGTGCACCTTCGGGTGCAGCGTCTTCACGCGGCCGTCCATCATCTCGGGGAAGCCGGTGACCTCGTCGATGGGGATGACGGTGAGTCCGGCGTCCGCCAGCGCCTTCGCGGTGCCGCCGGTCGAGACGATCTCGACGCCCATGGCGGCTAGGCCCGTGCAGAACTCCACCAGCCCCGCCTTGTCGGACACGGACACGAGCGCCCGGCGGATCTTGACCTGGTCCATCGCGTTCCCCTCTCCCCTTCGCACCTACTCGATCACTTGCCTCCATGCCGTGCCGGTGACCCGGTACGCCGATATCGCCTTGTTCGAGGTGTCGCCGTCGCCGTCGAATCGGAACTCGCCGGTGACTCCGTCGAAGGCCATCGAACGCAGCGCGTCGGCGACCTTGGCGCGGTCGGGTCCCGCCTCGAGCACGGCCCGCACCAGCGCCCACGCACAGTCGTACGCGTAGCTGTCCCATACCTCGGGATCCTGAGAGTACTCCTCGCGGTACGCCGCCTTGAAGTCGGACCCGCGGGGCTGCTGCTCGAGCGGGAGCCCGAGACTCGTGCAGATGTCGCCAGCGGCGTTCGCCGCGCCGGCGATCCTGATGTACTCGGGCGTATGCAGCACGTCGCCGCCGACGAGAGGCGTCTTCAGGCCCAGCCCCTTGGCCTGCTTGCTGATGAGCGCACCCTCGGTAGGGGCGCCTCCGTAGTAGATCGCCTGGACCTTCGCCGCCTTCATCCTCGCCGTCAAGGCCGAGAAGTCGACGTCCTTCGCGTGGACGGTCTCCCGCAGAACGACCGTCCCGCCGCCGGACTCGAATCGCTCGACGAACTCGGCGACGAGTCCCTTCCCGTAGGGCGTCGAGTCATCGACGACCCCGACACGGGCGAAACCGAGCTTCTTCCGCATGAGATCGGCCGCGAACGCACCCTGGGCGTCGTCCTTCGCGACGATGCGGTTCACCACGTCATAGCCCTGAGCCGTGAGCAGAGGGTCCGACGAGACGGAGATCATCGGGACCCCGGCGTCCTGATAGACCTTCGATGCGGGGAGGGAGCAACCCGAATCGAAGTGACCCACGACGCCGACGACGTCCGTGTCCGCGACGATGCCGTTCGCGACGCTCACCGCCTGCTTCGGATCCCCCCGGTCGTCCACGGCGAACAAGTCGAAACGACGTCCCGCGTCGCGCACGTCGCCGGAATCGTTCGCTTCCTTGAGGGCGAGTTCGACGGCACGCTTCATGCCGAGACCGTACACCGCTTCGTCGCCCGTGAGCGGGACCGCGAGACCGATCTTGACCGGTGCGGCCCCGGTGGAGGTCCCTTCGAGCGGGAGCCCCTTCTCGCGAGAGGCGCAGCCCGAGACAGCGAGCACGACGAGGAGCATGCTGGCGACGAGCGCTGCTTGCGTCCGGCGGCGGCGTGCGGGCATCTTCGCCGTCCCTTCGTACGCGGCTGCCGACGGGTCACGTGCGGAAGGGAGTCCCCCCGGCGCGACTATACCAGCACCGCCCGCGGACGCGGAAGGTCGCGCTCAGATGCAGGACAGCGGGCTGATGAACAGGGTGCACTCGACGAGCGCGCACAACTCGCCGCACGCGTAGACCGAGCGGCGCGCGAAGGTGTCGCGCCGCTTGGTCAGCGGCGGCACGAGGGGCCTCATCCGGCGTAATCGGCCGCTCTTCTTGTAGATCGCCTCGGCGATGTCGCCCCACTGCTCGACGCACGCCCGCTTCGCCAAATCCGGGTCTTCCGGGAGAAGCGGGCGGAATCCGCGCTTCATGAGAAGCGCCGAGCCGGCCAACGCCATCGAGCGGCGCATCTCACGATCGGCCGTCTCGTAGTCGCACCGCTTGTAGGCGGCCCTCGCAAGGCTCGCGGCGTCCCACGCGTCGCGCACCTGCGGAAGCGCCTCGTCCACCGCGGACTCGTCCACGACCGCGAGACCTTCCTCGACCCACGCGCTGTAGTCGAAGAGCTTGACCCTGCCCACCGGACGTCCTCCCTTCGGACGCGAGTCCGAGGTGATGATGTCCCACGCGGACTTACCAGAGTCTAAACGGGCTGCTCATCATCGGTGTCTGCAGGAGGCTCGGCATCCGCCTCGAAGTCGAGCTCGGCTTCGGTGGTCTCCTCGGGGGAGCCCTCCGCTTCCGGTGTGGCCGGACGGCCGCTGCGGTAAGCCCACCAGGCAGCGACGCCGAGGATCACGACGACGGCGAGGAGCGTGCCGATGAGACCCCACGAGCGTCCGCCCGCCTGAGGCGCCTGCGCTCCCGCACCACCCGCACCGCCGGTGGCGCCTCCTGCGTCCGTCCCGCCGGGCTGGCCGTCCGCCGGAGGAACGGGCGGGGTACCGTAGGAGATCTCTAGAACGAATTCCTGCTCGGCTTTGACGTTCTTGAACGCCTTCGCGTACTCGGTCGAACCGGCGACTCCCGGCGACGGCGTGAGTCCCTGGATGCCCTTGGGGTTCTTCGCGCCCTGGGGCACTTCGACCGAGAGGACAACGCTGTCCAGGTCCGACGGCGCCTTCCAGGCGAGCCGCTTGGTCGTGACGCCGTCCTTGACGGTGACGAGATCGGGGGCCTCGACCTCGACCTGCGCGGTGCGGGCCTTCTCCATCTGGAAGACGACGTATCCGTAGTCCTTGCCCGGCATCGTGTTGGCCTCGCGCACGATGTCCGTGCCGCCCGCGCCCACCATCTCGCCGACCCACTTCAGGTTCGCCGCCGGCTCGGCGGGGATGCGCAGCGCCACCTGCACCGGGAGCTTCACGCTGTCCTTCAGCTTCGCGTTGACGACGACGAGGGGTACGCCGATCTTGCTCGTGACGAGCTTGACCGTCGTCTGCTTGAAGTTCTGCGCGGGATTCGCTCCCGCGGCGATCGGCGCGGCGAGCGAGCAGAGAAGCGCCAGCAGGGCGACGAGAGCCGTGATCCGGACACGGGATTGCGTGCGAGACATGAAGGACCTCCTCAGGGTGTGACCTCGACATTGATATCACACCTCAGGCACTATATGCACCTTTCGGCCGTCCACGCGCGCACTTCCCGACGCGATCGCCTGGATGGCCAGAGGGTAGAGCTTGTGTTCCACGGCGTGCAGCTTGGCTTCGAGCGTCTCGAGGGTGTCGTCCTCCGCGACCTCGACGCAGCCCTGCGCGAGTATCGGCCCCTCGTCGAAGACGGCGCTGGCGAAGTGCACGGTCACTCCCGCGACCTTCACGCCGTAGGCGAACGCGTCGGCGATGCCATGGGCGCCAGGGAACGAGGGGAGCAGCGCCGGGTGGATGTTGAGCACGGCGCCCGGGAAGGCATCGAGCACGACGGACCCGAGCAGGCGCATGTAACCCGCCATCACCACCAGGCCGACCCCGTGCTCGCGCAGCACGCGCACGATCTCGCCGCTGTACTCGGCGCCCGTGCCGAAGGCGTCGCGGTCGAGGAAGACCGCCGGGATGCCGGCGCGCCGCGCGCGCTCGAGCCCGAAAGCGTCGGCCACGTTCGAGACGACCACCGCGACGTCCGCTTCGAGAGAGCCGTCGGCGGATGCGTCGATGATCGCCTGCAGGTTCGTGCCGGAGCCCGAGATAAGGACTCCGAGCCTCAGCCTCTCGCGCGCGACCACCGCGACCCCCTCAGCCGTAGACGACCCTGCCCGTGCCGGACACGATCTCGCCGATCTCCGTGACCGTCTCGCCCGCCTCCCGCAGAAGACGCGCGGTCCGCGGGCCGTCCTTGGCGCCGACTATCACGCAGAAGCCGACGCCCATGTTGAACGTGCGGCGCATCTCCTCGTCGTCGATACCCGCTGCCCGCTGGATCAGGCCGAAGACCGCAGGCGTCTTCCAGGAGCCGCGCGCGAGGAGCGCGTCGCAGTCCTTCGGCAGGGCGCGGTCGAGGTTCTCGGTGATGCCGCCGCCCGTGATGTGCGCCATCCCCTTCACGGGGACCTCGGCGAGCAGCGCTTGGATGCCGCGCGCGTAGATGCGGGTCGGCGCGAGGAGCGTCTGCGCCAGCGTCGCGCCGCCGAGGTCGACGCGCGGCAGCTCGAGCTCGGCCTCGTGGCCCTCGACGAGCACCCGCCGCACGAGCGAGAAACCGTTGCTGTGCACGCCCGACGACGCGAGACCGAGGACGACGTCCCCCGCGCACACGGTCGAGCCGTCGACGATCGCGGATCTGTCGACGACGCCGACGCAGAATCCCGAGAGGTCGTAGTCGTCCGCCGGCATGACCCCGGGATGTTCGGCCGTCTCTCCTCCGAGCAGCGCGCAACCGGCCTGGCGGCAACCGTCGGCGATGCCCGAGACGATCGCGGCGACCTTCTCGGGCACGACACTGCCGATGGCGATGTAGTCGAGGAAGAAGAGCGGCTCCGCGCCGCTGACGAGGACGTCGTTGGCGCACATCGCGACGAGGTCGACGCCGACCGTGTCGTGGCGGTCCACCAGCTGCGCGAGCTTCAGCTTCGTCCCGACGCCGTCGGTGCCCGAGACGAGCACCGGCTCCTTCATCCCATCGAGATGGGGCGCGAACAGCCCTCCGAAGCCGCCGATATCGCCGAGCACCTCGGGGCGGTACGTCGAGCGGACCGCCTCCCGCATCAGGTCGACGGCACGCGCGCCGGCGCCGATATCGACGCCCGCGTCGCGGTAGGAGACGGGACCGCGCTCGTCGCGGGGGGTATCCGGCATGCTCGACCTTCCTCGTGCCGACTTCGCGGACAGCATATCAGAGACGGCCCGGCTCCCTCGCCGCCTCAGCCGAGCCCGGCGACGCGCCGCAGACCCGACACCAGGGGGTCGGCCACCGTGGAGAGCGCGACGGAGAGCGTTCCCGCCACGACGACCGCGGAGAGCCAGCCCGTGCCGTGGGTGACGCGGTGTCCGACGAGCACGCCCGCGCCCGCGGGCAGCGCGTATCCGAGCGCGAAGCCGGCCGCTCCCCAGAGCGCGACGAACGCCCACCCGGCCCGGGCGAAAGCGAGCGCGCGGACCCCGTCGCCCGCGAGCCACGCGAGGACGAGCACCGCCCACCCCCACGCGACGCGCGTGCGACCGGCGCGCGGGTGACCGGCGAGCGCGGCGCACGCGATGGACCCGGCGGCGGAGGCGAGAGGGTTGAACGCGGCGCCGAGCGCGAGCGCCGCGACACCGTCCTTCACGCCTTGCGCTCCAGCGCCATCTTCCCGCGACGGACGGCCTCGGGGATCTCGATGGGGTAGTCGCCGGTGAAGCAGGCGAGGCAGTAGTCCTCGGCGTCGCGGCCGGTCGCCTCGACCATGTCGTCGACGCCCAGGTACGCGAGCGAGTCGGCGCCGATGAACTCGCGCACCGCCTCGATCGTCTGTGTCGAAGCGATGAGCTGCTCCTGCGTGTCGGTGTCGATGCCGTAGAAGCACGGCCAGCGCACGGGGGGCGAGGTGATGCGCATGTGCACCTCGGACGCGCCGGCGTCGCGAAGCAGCGCGACGAGCTTGCGGGTCGTGTTGCCGCGCACGATCGAGTCGTCGACGACGACGAGGCGCTTGCCCGCGATGGCGTGCCGCAGAGGGTTGAGCTTCAGGCGGATGCCCTGCTGGCGCAGCGACTGCGAGGGCGAGATGAAGGTCCGCCCCACGTAGCGGTTCTTGATGAGCCCCTCGCCGAACGGGATGCCGCTCTCGATGGCGAACCCGACCGCCGCCGGTGTCCCCGTGTCAGGGACGCCCATCACGAGGTCGGCCTCGACGGGCGAGGAACGCGCCATCGCCGCGCCCATGCGCTGTCGCGCCTCGTAGAGCGTACAGTCGTAGAGGACCGAGTCCGGCCTCGCGAAGTAGACGAACTCGAAGACGCACAGCGAGGGCTTCTCGGACGGCACGCCCTCCTCGGAGATGAGCCCCTCCTCCCCGATCTTCACGATCTCGCCGGCGGCGACGTCGCGCACGAATTGGGCGCCGACGATGTCGAGGCCGCAGGTCTCGGAGCTCACGACCCATCCGTCACCGAGACGACCGATCACGAGCGGCCGCACTCCGTGGGGGTCGCGGAACGCGTAGAGAGCGTGCTCGGAGAGGACGACGACCGAGTACGCTCCCCGCACGAGCCGCATCGTCTCGCGGATCCCGGCCCTGATCGAGCCGTGCTCCTGCGTGAAGTGGTCGATCAGGCCGGCGATGACCTCGGAGTCGGTCGTCGAGCGGAAGCGGATGCCCCGCTCGCGGAGGTTGTCGCGCAGCTCGACGGTGTTCACGAGGTTGCCGTTGTGCGCGATGGCGACGGTCTCGTCTCCGACCGCGGAGAGCATAGGCTGCGCGTTCTCCCAGGCGCTCGAAGAGCCTGTCGTCGAGTAGCGCGTATGGCCTATCGCCACGTAGCCGTCGAGGGAGTCGAGGTCGGACTGCTTGAACGCCTGCGGCACGAGGCCGAGGTCCTTGACGACCGTCAGCGTCGTCCCGTCGGCGACGGCGATGCCGGCCGACTCCTGTCCGCGGTGCTGGAGAGCGTGGAGCCCGAAGTACGTGAGCCGGCCGACGTCCTCGCCCGGCGCGAACACTCCGAAGACGCCACACGCCTCCTCGGGGTGATCGGGCCTCTCCTCGTCTTCCATCGTCATCGTACGGTCACATACCGGTAGGCGGTGTACGTCGCCGCGTTCGTGGATGTGCCGCCGACGTAGGCGCGCAGGGCCCAACGCCCTGTATACGGAAGGCGCGCGAGCACGGAGTAGCGCGTGTAGCTCGAGTAGTTCGCGTTGCGCGCGAAGAAGGTGCGTCTCAGGCGCCAGACGCGACCTTCCAGCCGGTAGCACTGGATGCGGACGGTGTACGCGCCCGCCGTGTAGCGCGGCTTGAGGTAGCCGGCGCTCGTGAACGAGTACCTGGTGCGCGGGTACGTCGGAACGGTCGGGACGGTCAGGTAGGCGCGGGGCAGTATCCTCACCCGGCCGCTGACACTCGCGTCGGAGAACAGGTCTCCCGCGAAACGCAGGCGGTAGTAGACGCCGCGGATCGGGCGGACGGCGAAGCGGTAGACGCCGGGGGCGGTCGCGACGGCGGAAGCCGTGCCCGCGCGCGTGAACGTCGTGCCGTTCGAGGACGACTCGACGATCACGGTCTTGTCCGGCAGCGGAGTCCCCGTCGCGTCGAGCAGCGTACCGACGAGGGTGACGGGAGCCCAGTAGGTGGTGATGAGGGCCGTCGCGGTGGTGCTCGACAGCGCCAGCGTCAGGGTCGAGGTACGCATGCCGCCGCTCGGGTCGATGCGCACGAGCACGGTGCGCGTCGGCTCGACGTTGCCGACGGCGTCCACCGACCAGTACGACACGGTCGTCGTCCCGCCCGCGGAGATCGCGATCGGCGCGGTGTATGTCGCCGTCGCCGCAGCACCGATGCGGTAGTACGTCGCGTGCACGCCGGACTCAGCATCCGTCGCGGTCAGGCTCACCGTCACAGTGGCGACATGCCAAGCGCCGTCGCCGTCGTCGACCGTCACCGGAGCCGTGCGGTCGATGCGCGGCGAGACCGAGTGTGTCGCCTCGACGTTGCCCGCGATGTCGACCGACCAGTAGGACACGGTCATCGTGTCGTTCACGGCCACGGGGAAGGATGCGGTGTAGGTGGTCACCGTCCCGGTGGCGACGCGATAGTAGGTGTTCCGCACGCCGGACAGCGCATCCGTCGCGCTCACGGAGAACACCGTGGACGTCGTGGTCGAGGGGAACCAGGAAGCGAACGAGGTGGTGGTGGCCGAGGGCGCGGTCCTATCGATGCGCACCACGGACGTCGTCGGCACCCCGGCGAGCCCGGAGGCGTCGATCGACCAGCAGCCGACCGGCGTCGTGCCTTCCGTCGAGACGACGAAGGGCGCGGTGTAGGTGGTGTTCGAGCCGGTGCCGACCCGGTAGAGGATCGTCGGCGCCGGCAGTCCGGGCTGCGTCGCCGCCATCGAGACGGTGACGTTGCCGCTGTGCCACGCCGTGTCGATCGTGCAGGTCGTGACTGGATCGGGCCTGCGGATGGTGAGCGTCGCGGACTTGGTCGTCTCGATGTTGCCGGCGAGGTCCATCGACCAGAACGTCACGTTCGTCGGCCCGAGCGTGCTCACCGAGAACGGCGTCGTGTAACTCATCGTCGCCGCCGTGCCGAGGCGATAGTACATGCGCACGACACCGGAGTTGGCGTCGGTGGCCGAGAGGACGACAGAGTAGGAGGCGACCTGCGTGGGAGTGACGATGTTGGAGCTCGTGTTCGGCGCGACGCGGTCGATCTGAACGTAGGCGGTGCGCGTCGTCTCCACGAACGGGGCGCCGGAGACGCCCGCGGGCTCGTTGCGCGCGCTGAAGTAGAACGCGTTCGTCCCCTCCGTCGATACGGTGAACGGAGAGGCGTACAGCGTCGCGACGGCGCTCATGCTCCCCGCCCGATACCAGACGCCCAGCACGCTGCTGTTGTTGCTAGGGAACAGCGGGTCGGTCGGCGTCATCGAGATGATCACCGGAGCCGAGGTCCAGCTCGACGAGAAGGTATGCGTGGTGCGGACGTTGTCCACCTGCACGATACCCGTGCCCGCGGTGGAGGTGTTGCCCGCCGAGTCGACCGCCTCGTATCCGACCGTCGTGGTGCCTTCGGCCGTGATCGAGAACGTCGCGGCGGCGCTGTACATTCCGGCCCCGAAGGAGACGGTGGTGGTCGTCACCGTCGCGGCGCCGCTAGTCCAATACCTGATAGATGCGATGCCGGACGTGGCGTCCGTCGCGCTCACCGAGACGGCGTACGAACCGTAGCGCCACACCCCGTCGAGGTTCGCGGAGACCGTCGGACTGGTCACGTCGATGCGCACCGTCCCCACGACGTGAGTCGCCTCGACGTTGCCCGACTCGTCGATCGAGCCCGCGTAGACGGTCGTCGTGCCCTCGTTCGCGACCGTGAACGTCGTGGACGTCGCCGCGACCGCGGGGCTGACCAGCACCGTCTGCGTCGTGATGGTGGTGGCGCCGCTCGCCGCGTACGTCACGGCCGCGACCCCGGAGGAGGCGTCGGTCGCGGTGAGCGTCACGGTCACCGAGCCCCTGTGCCACGCGCTGTCGGCGGTCGAGGTCGTCACCGGCGCGACACTATCGACCGCCATAGCGGAGATACGCCCCGAAGCGAGCGCGGCGGCGGTCCCCGCGAGGACGACGGCGAGCAAGGTGAGAAGGACTACTATCTTGCGGCTGGTGACGAGCATGACGTTCCCTTCCTTTGCCGGTAGGTTCTTCACGAGCGGCGCTACTGGGACGCCTCGCCGCGGACCAGACGTTCGAGCGTAGGCTCCCATGCCGCGCGCGCATCGGCGAGCGACACGTCGACCTTCTCGCAGACCTTCAGACGATCTCCGCCGACGGTCCCGAGGACACCGTACGGCACCCCGTGCGCGAGCGCGATGTCCTCGAGCCGCTCGACATCCGCCTCGGCGACGGAGACGACGATGCGGCTCTGCGTCTCCGAGAATAGCGAGACGGCGGACTGAAGCCCGTCCTCGAGGTGGACGTCGGCGCCGATGCCGCCGATCAGACAGCTCTCAGCAAGCGCCACGCCGATGCCGCCTTCGGAGCAGTCGTGGGCGCTCTTGACGATGCCCGCGCCGATCGCCTCACGCACGGCCGCCTGCACGTCCCGCTCGAGCTCGAGGTCGAGCGCGGGCGGGCGTCCAGCCACCTTGCCGAAGACGATCGAGAGGTACTCCGAGCCGCCGAGTTCGGCCTCGGTCTCGCCGAGGAGCACGATCACGTCTCCGGCGTCCTTGAAGCCCGAGGTCGCGCGGAGCTCGACGTCGTCGAGCAGGCCGACGAGACCGACGGTGGGCGTCGGGTATATGGCCTGGCCGAAGGACTCGTTGTAGAAGCTCACGTTGCCCGAGATGACCGGCACCCCGAAGAAGCGGCACGCGTCGGCGAGCCCGCGGACGGACTCGCGGAACGTCCAGAAGACCTCGGGCTTCTCGGGATTGCCGAAGTTGAGGCAGTCGGTGATCGCCACCGGCTCGCCTCCCGTGCACGAGACGTTGCGCGCGGCCTCGGCGAACGCGATCTGCGCGCCGACGTACGGGTCGAGATAGCAGTAGCGGCCGTTGCAGTCGGTCGAGACGGCGATCGCGCGGTCGGTGACCTCGCCGCGACCCGGCGCGCCGATGCGCAGCACCGCCGCGTCGGAGCCGGGAAGGACGACCGTCGAGAGCATCACCTGGTGGTCGTACTGCTCCCAGATCCACCGGCGGCTGCAGATGTTCGGACTGGCGAGCACGCGCAAAAGCGCGCGAGAGAGCTCGCCGGGATCGGTCGGGTGATCGAGCGCGAGCGGGTCGAACGCCTGCACCTCGTCGAGGTAGGCGGGACGGCGCGCCTCGGGATCGTACTCGGGTGCGTCGTGCGCGAGCGTGCGGGCCGGCATGTCCGCGACGATCTCGCCTTCATCGCGCACGATGAAGCGCCCGGTGTCGGTGACCGTCCCGATCACCGTCGAGCGCAGGCCCCACTTCTCGCAGACCGCCTGCGCCGCCGCGAGGTCGGCGGCGGTCACGACGCCGAGCATGCGCTCCTGGCTCTCGGAGACCATGAACTCCCACGGCGTCATGGCGTCCTCGCGCGCGGGGATCTTGCGCACCTCGATGTCGAGGCCGACCCCGCCGCGCGACGCCATCTCCGAGGCGCTCGACGTGAGCCCGGCCGCGCCGAGGTCGCCGAGGCCGACGAGCAGTCCGCCTTCGAGCAGCTCGAGGCACGCCTCGATGAGCAGCTTCTCCTCGAACGGGTCGCCGACCTGCACCGCCGGACGCTTGTCCTCGGCGCGCTCGTCGAACTCCTGGCTCGCCAGAACCGACGCGCCGCCGATGCCGTCGCGGCCGGTCGTCGAGCCGATGAGCAGCAGGAGGTTGCCGGGGCCCGCCGCGACCGCCAGGGTGAGGCGCTCCTCGCGCATCAGCCCGATCGACATCGCGTTGATGAGACAGTTGCCCTCGTAAGCAGGGTCGAAGTAGACCTCGCCGCCGACGGTGGGCACTCCCAGGCAGTTGCCGTAGCCGCCGATGCCGGCGACCGAGCCTTCGAAGAGGTAGCGCTGGCGCGGCTTGTCGAGCGTGCCGAAACGCAGCGAGTCGAGCGAGGCGATGGGCCGCGCGCCCATCGTGAAGATGTCGCGGATGATGCCGCCGACGCCCGTCGCCGCGCCCTGGTACGGCTCGATCGCGGACGGGTGATTGTGGCTCTCCATCTTGAAGGCGACCGCCCAGCCGTCGCCTACCGAGATGACGCCGGCGTTCTCCCCCGGCCCCTGCAGCACGTGCGCGCCCTCGGTCGGGAAGAGGCGCAGCGTCGACTTGCTGTGCTTGTACGAGCAGTGCTCGCTCCACATGAGCGAGTACATGTGCAGCTCGGTCGCGGAAGGTATCCGCCCTAGGATCTCGACGACCTTCTCGTACTCATCGAGCTTGAGACCGAGCGCTTCGGCGAGGTCCGGGGCGACGTCCGGGGCGAGCGACTGAGGCATGCGAGCGACTCCTCGGCGGATCGATGGCGGGGCTGCGCCCATTGTACGCAAACGGCTCCCGCGCGTGTGGGCGGAAACACCGCCGTCACGTCACCCCACGGCCCGTGGGTCGTCGCCACCCGAGACGATGACGACGTCGATGTTGCGCGTCTCGCGCATGATGCGCGTGACGATCGAGCCATGCAGTATCTCTTCCCTGCGGCTGCGCACGGACTGGCCCATGACGATGAACGTGATCTGGTGCGCCCGGGCGAAGTCGATGAGCTCGCCGGCGACGTTCTCTCCCGCGAGGCTGACGAAAGCTCCCCCGAGCTGCTCCGTCAGAGCGCGCAGCTCCTCGAGGGCCCGCTCCTCAGCGGCCGACAGGAGGACGGCGGGCGGGCGGACGCTGACCACCGTCAGCTCGCCGCTGAGACGGTGGACGAGCTGGTAGCCTCTTCGCACGAGCTTGGCGCCGGCGGGACGCGGCGTCACGGCGACGAGCACGCGGTCGACGGCGCCCCAGGTCTTGTCCACGTCGTGCGTGGCGATGAACTCGTCAAGGTCGTCGTCGACCTCGTCGGCGGTCTTGCGCAGCGCGAGCTCCCGCAACGCGACGAGGTTCCCCCGCCGGAAGAAGTTCGCGAGCGCCTGCTCGACCTTCCCCGCCTCGTAGATGACGCCGCGCTTGAGCCGGTTGATGAGCGCCTCAGGCGTGATGTCGACGAGGACTACCTCGTCGGCGGCGTCGAGGATGCGGTCGGGCACGGTCTCCCGAACGCAGACGCCGGTGATCTGCGCGACCACGTCGTTGAGGCTCTCGAAGTGCTGGACGTTCACGGTGGAGATCACGTTGATGCCGGCGTCGAGGATCTCCTCGACCGACTGCCACCGCTTCTCGTGACGCGTCCCGGGGGCGTTGGTGTGCGCGAGCTCGTCGACGAGCACCCAACCGGGATGTCTCGCCAGGACGGCGTCGGTGTCGAGCTCCTCGAGCACCGCCCCGCGGTAGTCGATACGCTTCGTCGGCACCAGCTCGAGACCCTCGGCAAGTGCTATCGTCTCCGGGCGCCGATGCGGCTCGACGAAGCCGATGACGACGTCCTCCCCGCGCGAGTGGCGGCGCTGCGCCTCGGCGAGCATCGTGTACGTCTTCCCGACGCCCGCGGCGTAGCCGAGGAAGATCTTGTGGCAGCCACGCTGACGGGGATATGGCACCGCGGGACCGTCCACCGGACCGCCTTCTCTCGTGTCGGACACCGCTACTGTGAGGATAGCGCGTCGAGGGCGAGGTTGAGCTCGAGGACGTTCACCCGCGGTTCTCCGATGAAGCCGAGCTGCCTGCCGGCGACGTGACGCGCCACGAGCCGGCGCACGCTCTCGGCCGCCAGCCCGCGCGCCGCCGCCACCCGCGGAACCTGCAGGTACGCGGAGTCGGGCGAGATGTCCGGATCCAGACCGCTGGCGGACGCCGTCACGAGGTCCACCGGCACCCTGCCCGCCTTCGAGCCCGGCTCGTCGCGTCGGACCTCGCGCACGCGCGACGCGACGGCCGAGACGAGCGCCTCGCTCGTCGGCCCGAGGTTCGACGCGCCCGACGCGCCCGCGTCGTAGCCCGCGCCAGCCGACGACGGCCGCGGATGGAAATACCTGTCCGACACGAACGGCTGGCCGATGAGCTTCGAGCCGACCACCCTGCCGTGGATGACGATCAAGCTCCCGGCGGCCTGACGCGGAAAGGCGAACGAGACGACGCCGGATACCGCGAGCGGATAGACCACGCCGGTGATGAGCAGCGTGATGAAGGCCATGCGTATCGCGACCCAGGATGTCCGTTTCACGTCGCCTCCTAACCCGTGAACCTGAGAGCCACGAGGACCATGTCGATTAGCTTGATGCCGACGAAAGGCAAGACGATGCCGCCGGCGCCGTAGACGAGCAGGTTGCGCCTCAGCAGCGCCGCCGCCCCGACGGGCCGGTACTCGACACCGCGCAGCGCGAGCGGGATGAGTGCGACGATGATCAGCGCGTTGAAGACGACCGCCGAGAGTATCGCGCTCTCCGGCGAATGAAGCCCCATGACGTTGAGCGGCCGCAGCGCCGGTTGGCCGACCATGAACATCGCGGGGATGATCGCGAAGTACTTGGCGACGTCGTTGGCGATGGAGAACGTGGTGAGCGAGCCGCGGGTCATCAGGAGCTGCTTGCCGATGGCTACGATCTCGATGAGCTTCGTCGGGTCGGAATCCAGGTCGACCATGTTGCCGGCTTCCTTCGCAGCGCTCGTCCCGCTGTTCATCGCGACGCCGACGTCCGCCTGCGCCAGCGCCGGAGCGTCGTTCGTGCCGTCGCCGGTCATCGCGACGAGCTTCCCGCTGGCCTGCTCCTTCCGGATGAGCTCCATCTTCGTCTCGGGCGTGGCCTGGGCGAGGAAGTCGTCCACCCCCGCCTCTTTGGCGATGACCGCGGCGGTGATCGGGTTGTCGCCGGTGATCATGACGGTGCGGATGCCCATCGCCCGCAACTGCTCGAAGCGCTCCCGGATCCCACCCTTCACGATGTCCTTGAGATGCACCACGCCCAGGGCCCGATCGTCGGTCGCCACCACGAGAGGCGTCCCGCCCCGCTCCGAGACGGAGCGGACAAGGTCCTCGAGATCCGCGGGGGGCGTGCCTCCGACGGATTCGACCCACGCTTCGACGGCATCGGCGGCGCCCTTGCGGATGCACCGGCCATCGACGTCCACGCCGCTCATGCGTGTCGAGGCGCTGAATGGGACGAAAGACGTGGTCTCGGGATTGAGATGCCGCTCCCGGATGCCGAACCGCTTGGCGAGCACCACGATGGAGCGGCCCTCCGGCGTCTCGTCGGACAGCGACGCGAGTTGCGCCGCGTCGGCGAGATCCTGTTCGGCGACCCCCTCGACGGGCAGGAACTCGGCGGCCTGCCGGTTCCCGAACGTGATCGTGCCGGTCTTGTCGAGCAGCAGCGTGTCGACGTCGCCCGCCGCCTCGACCGCGCGGCCGGACACCGCGAGCACGTTGCGCTGGACGAGTCGGTCCATGCCGGCGATCCCGATGGCGGAGAGCAGGCCGCCGATGGTGGTCGGGATGAGACACACGAGCAGCGCGATCAGTACGCTCACGGGAACCGCGACGCCCGAGTAGACGGCGAACGATTCGAGCGTCATCACCACGAGCAAGAAGATGATCGTGAGCACGATGAGCAGGATGTCCAGCGCGATCTCGTTCGGCGTCTTCTGACGGCTCGCTCCCTCGACCAGCGCGATCATGCGGTCGAGGAAAGTCTTGCCCGGGTCCGAGGTGATGCGCACGACGATGCGGTCCGAGAGCACCTTCGTGCCCCCGGTGACCGCCGAACGATCGCCGCCGCTCTCGCGGATGACCGGGGCCGACTCGCCGGTGATCGCCGATTCGTCCACCGACGCGATGCCCTCGATGACGTCGCCGTCGCCGGGGACGATCCCGCCCGCCACGATCACGACCACGTCGTCCCGGCGCAGCTGCGAAGCGGGTACGCTCTCGATACTCCCGTCGACGAGCAGGTCCGCCATCGTGTCGGTCTTCATCGCGCGCAGCGCGTCCGCCTGGGCCTTGCCGCGTCCTTCCGCCATCGCCTCGGCGAGGTTCGCGAAGAACGCAGTGAACCACAGCCACGCGGCTATCGCGACGAACAGCCTCGCCTCGTCCGAGCGCGCCAGGGACGCCTTCACCGCGTAGTACGTGGTGATGACGCTCCCGATCTCGACGACGAACATGACGGGGTTGCGGTACATCTTCCGGGGGTCGAGCTTGACGAACGCATCGAGGGCCGCCCGCATGACGAGTCGCGGGTCTGCCGCGGCGACTCGGCGCGAACCCTTGTCGCGCCTCTCGTGCGCATCCGTGAGTCTCGTGTCCGTCATCCCGCCACCTCAGAACGTCCCGCCGGCGAGCATGAGCGCGTGCTCGAGGACCGGACCGAGCGCGAAGACCGGGAAGAACGTGAGCGCCCCGACGATCACGATCACGCCGACGAGCAACCCGACGAACAGCGCGCCGTTCGTCGGGAACGTGCCCGACGTCGGCGGCGTGGTCTTCTTCGAAGCCATCGAGCCGGCGATGGCGAGCACCGGGATGATGAAGAGGAAGCGGCCCACGAGCATGCCGATCCCGAGCCCGATGTCCCAGAACGGGGTGTCCGCGGCGAGCCCGGCGAACGCGGACCCGTTGTTGCCCACCGCCGAGGAAGCCGCGTACAGGATCTCGGACAGACCGTGCGGGCCGGCGTTGGCGACCGATGCGAGCGCAGGGCCGTAGACGGCGCCGATGCCCGCGATGACGAGGACTCCCGCTTCGAGCGCGAGCAGGGCGAACATCGCGAGCTTCATCTCGACGGGCCCGATCTTCTTGCCGAGATACTCCGGCGTCCTGCCCACCATGAGACCGGCGATGAAGACCGCGATGATCGCGAAGACGAGCATCCCGTAGAGCCCCGAGCCCACACCCCCGAACACGATCTCGCCGAGGACGATGTTGAGCATCGCCATGCCCCCCGCGAGCGGCGTGAGGCTGTCGTGAGCCGCGTCGACCGCGCCGCACGAGGCGGCGGTCGTCGAGTTGACGAAGATGGCGCTCCCGGCGATCCCGAAGCGGACCTCCTTGCCCTCCATGTTCCCGCCCGGTCTTCCGATCGAGGCCGTCAGGTCGGCTCCGGCACGCGTCAGGTTCGGGTTCCCGGCGCGCTCGCTGCCGTAGACCACGCCGAGTCCGATGACGAACAGGACGAGCATCGCCGCCAGGAGCACCCGGCCCTGACGCACGTCTCCGGCCATCTTCCCGAAGAGGTGCGTCAGACCCGCGGGTAGGAGCAGGATCGCGAAAGCCTCGAGGAAATTCGTCAGCGGCGTGGGGTTCTCGAACGGGTGCGCCGAGTTCGCGTTGAAGAAGCCCCCGCCGTTCGTGCCGAGTTCCTTGATCGCCTCCTGGGATGCGACCGGACCCTGGGCGATCGTCTGCCGCGCGCCCTCCAGCGTCGTGACGTGCGTCCAGGGGCCGAGGTTCTGGACGACCCCCTGCGACGCGAGCACGACCGCGAGGACGAATGCGAACGGAAGGAGCACATAGAGGCACGACCGCGTGAGGTCGACCCAGAAGTTGCCGATGCCCTTGCGGCCCTTGCGGGTGAGCCCGCGAGCGAACGCGACGGCGACCGAGAGGCCGACACCCGCCGAGACGAAATTCTGCCACGTCAGCCCGAGCATCTGCGTCAGGTAGCTGGCGCCCGACTCGCCGGCATATGCCTGCCAGTCGGTGTTCGTGACGAAGGCGATCGCAGTGTTGAAGGCGAGCACGCTCGACATCCCCGAGACGTGCGCCGGGTTCAAAGGAAGCATCCCCTGGATCCTCAGGAGCACGAAGAGGCCGACGAAGCATGCGAACGAGAAGATCAGGACCGAGCCCGCATATGCGACCCAGGTCATCTCCCCGCTGCTGTCGACGCCCGCGAACCGGTACACGGCTCTCTCAAGCCACCCGAGGGCCGGATGCAGGAACGTCCTCTCTGCGCCGTAGACGCGATGGAGATACGAGCCTACCGGCACCGCCGCCGCGGCGACGAGCCCGACGAACAGGAGGAGTTGCACGAGATCGGCGGCGGGCATCGCGCCGATCACAGACGCTCGGGATTGACGAGGGCCCAGAGCAGGTACGCGAGCACGCCGAGAGCCACGACGCCGACGACGACGTCCTCGACGTTCACCGGTCCGAGACCATCCGCTCGGCGAGGTGCACGTAAGCGGCGCACAGACACAGGAACGCTCCCGCGCCCGCTACCGCGACGATGTCCGCGAACATCCACATGGCGTTTCTCCGTCTCCCGCCCCGAGACACAGCACGCGGACAAGTATCTCGCCTCGGGTGTGCTGTTCGCGTGAAGGAGAAGGCTCACAGCGTGAAGAATGCGTGAAATATCCGGCTGAGTGGCCTTACTCGCGATCGGCGAAGCGGAACCCGACGCCGGGCTCGGTGACTATCAAGCGCGGCACGTCGCCCGGGACCTCGATCTTGCGACGCAGGTGAGAGATGTGGACGCGCAACGCCTGCGTGTCGCCGACGTACTCCGGCCCCCAGACGTGATCCTGGAGCATGTTCGCCGTGACCACCCTTCCCGCGTTGCGGGCGAGCATCTCGAGGATGTCGAACTCGATACGCGTGAGGTGCACCTGCCCGCCACGGACGGTCACCGTCCGCTTCGCGAAGTCGATCGCGATGTCGTCCGAGCGGAACTCCTTCGCGGAGGCGTCCGCACCGCCGGCACGCCGCAGCAGCGCACGCAGCCGGGCGAGGAGCTCGCCCGTGGAGAACGGCTTCGTGAGGTAATCGTCGGCGCCGAGGTCGAGCGCAGCGATCTTGTCGTCGTCCGCGTTGCGGACGGATAGGACGAGGATGGGACCCGTGTACCACTCACGCAGTCGCCGGCATGCCTCGAAGCCGCTCATGCCCGGAAGGGTGAGATCGAGGATCACGATGTCCGGGGTGCGCTCGGCGGTCAGCGCGAGCGCCGCTTCGGCCGTCTCGGCGAGATCGACCTCGTAATCGCGGGCCTGGAGTATCGAACGGAGTGCGCGGCGGATCTGTTCCTCGTCGTCGACGACGAGCACGCGGATCGGCCGCTCCGGTGCACCCATCAGGAACCTCCACTCGAGACGGGATGGGTGAAGGGGAGCGACACGACGAAGCGAGCGCCCGTCGGCTCGGCGTCCTCGACCCACACGCGTCCGCCATGGCTGCGGACTATCTCGCGCGCTATCGCCAGGCCCAGACCCGTGCCGGCCGGCGCGGCCGCGGCGGCTTCACCGCGGTAGAACTTCTCGAAGACCCTCGACTTCTCGGCGTCACTCACACCCGGGCCGTCATCCTGGATCCACATGCGTATCTCGTCACCGACCACTCGCGAGCCGACCGTGACCGGCTCCGTCGCCGGTGAGTACGCGAGAGCGTTCTCCACGAGATTGTGCATCGTTCGCGCTATCTGCGCGAAATCGACGTGGATCGCCGGAAGATCGGGAGCGAGCTCGAAGCGGAGACGCGACCGCTGGCCGGCAGGGATACGGGACAGGACCGTGCCCAGCACGTCGCTCACCTCGTGGTCCTCGAACTGGGGGCGCCACGACTCGGACTCGAGCCGGGAGAGGTCGAGCAGGTCGCCGATCGACGCGTTCAGCCGCTCGAGGTCGTCGGCGACGGCGACGAGCTCGTCCCGCACGCGCTCGGCCGAGCAGTCCGCGCCCTCGTCGACGAGCCCGGTGACCCGGGCGGTCGCCGCGGCCAGGGGCGTCTTGAGCTCGTGCGACACAGAGGACACGAGGGTGGATCGAAGCCTGTCCGCCTCGCGCAGGGCCGATGCGTGCGCGGCCTCCTCCTCGAGACGTCTACGAGACAGCGACGCGGCCGCGAGGTTGGCTATCGCGACGAGAAGGTCCGGCTCGTGCGCCGCCTGATCGAGCGGCCCCGGGAGCTTCCGGGCGTACAGGACGCCCTCGATGCTCTCGGCCGTCTGCAGCGGCACGTAGACGCCGTCGGCCACGAGGTCGGGCACCGCCTCGTCGACAGGAACGGACGCGGGAGGCCGCTCGGCAGAGAGTCCGCCGACCGGCACGAGCCCTATCGCCTTGTTCGTCCGCATCACCCAGTCGACGAACGACGTCTCGTCGCCCGAGCCGGCGGAACGCCCCGCTTCCGCAAGGAGCGTGGGACCGCCCCCATCGCCGACGTAGAGCGCGGCGCGTTCGGCCCCGAGCACACCGGTCACCTGGCTCACGATGAACTCTCCCGTCGAGCGCGCCGACTTCTCGGAGGCGATGCGGAAGGTGAGACCGTTGAGCAGCTCGAGTTCCGCCTGACGGCGGACGGCGGCCTGCTCGCGCTCCCTCAGCCGCGCCGTCTGCTGCCCCGACACGAGTGCGACGATGAGGAAGACCACGAGCGCGAGCCACTCCGGCAGCGAGGCGACAGTCAGCCGGTGGTAGGGCGGGACGAAGAGGAAGTCGAGCAGGAGGAAGGCGATGATCGCAGCCGTCGCGGAGGCCCGGACACCGGACAGGCTCCCGACGGTGACGATGACGGGGACGCACAGCAGCATGAACGTCGTCGGAGCCAAGAGGGACCTGAACGGCACGAGCGCGGCGACCGACACCAGGACGGCGGCGATCGCGAAGGGGTAACCCTGCCCCGCGGTGAAGACGCGCTTCCACTCCATGGCCGAACAGTAGCACCACGCCGCTTCGGCCGCAGGGATGCGGACGGGCTACCCCGCCACCTGTGCGAGGCGCTTCGCGATGCTGGTGAAGAAGGGGCGCCCGTCGGTGCCGTTCGCGAGCGGGTCGCACGCGCGCTCGGGGTGCGGCATCAGCCCGAAGACGTTCCCGCGCTCGTTGCAGATCCCCGCGATCGAGTCGAGCGCGCCGTTGGGCGCCGACTCCGGCGACACGCTGCCGTCGTCCTCGCAGTAGCGGAGCACGACCTGCCCGTTCGCCTCGAGTCGCGCCAGCGTCTGCTCGTCGCAGATGAAGTTGCCTTCGTTGTGGTTGATCGGGATGGTTAGCAGCGTTCCCGGCTCGAGGTCGAGCCACTCGCACGCGCTGCGCTCGACGCGCAGGCGCACCGGGCGGCAGAGGAACTTCAGGCCGACGTTTCGCAGGAGCGCCCCAGGCAGCAGGTGCGCCTCGGCGAGTATCTGGAAACCGTTGCAGATGCCGAGCACCGGGCCTCCGCGCTCGGCGAACCGCACGACCTCCCCCATGATCGGCGAGAACCGCGCGACCGCCCCGCAGCGGATGTAGTCGCCGTACGAGAAGCCGCCGGGAAGGACGACCGCGTCGAACCCGGAGAGGTCCGTGTCGCCGTGCCACACGTACTCGGCTTCGAAGCCGAGCATGTGCGCGGCGTGCACGACGTCCTGCTCGCAGTTGGAACCCGGGAAGATCACGACGCCGAAGCGCATGCGCTAGACCTCCTCGGCGGTCTCGATGCGGAAATCCTCGATGACGGGGTTGGCCAGCAGCTTCTCGCACATCTCGCGCACCCGCGCCTCGGACGTGGCGTCGGCCACCTCGATGCGTATGTACTTGCCGATCCTCACCGAAGAGACCTCGGAGTAGCCCAGGTTCACGAGCGCGCGCTCCGCTGTGGCGCCGGGCGGATCGAAGATGCCGTGCTTGTACGTCACGAAGACCTCATACCTCGCCATCGCTCACGCGTCCTTTCCAGTGCCCGAAGCGCCGACCTTCTTGCCGCTCTTCGCGCCCGCGATCAGCTCCTTGCGCAGCTTCCGGACGATGGCGAAGTCGATGTAGAGCGCGGCGGCGAGCCCGCTCACCTCGATCGCGAGAGAGATGCGCTGCAGGTCGGTAGAGCCCTTCACCGGAGGTACGAGGATCGAAGCCGCCGAGAGGATGGCCACGCCCATGAACACCCACCATACGCGGCGCCACTTCTTGATCTCCGGGCTCGAAGGAAGCTGCCACGGCTTGCGCTTGACGGCCGGCTTCGCGGTCGCCGACTTCCGGCCCGCCACCTCGCCGGCGGCGCGCTTCGGCTTCATCGAGCTCGCGCTCTTCCTCGTCGAACCGCCCTTCTTGCCGGGCTCCGTGTAGCGCGCGTTGAACGGGCTGCGGCGAGCCACTCCCTCACGTCCCTTCCGGCACGAAGGTGCTGCCGGTGATCAGTTCGAAGGCCTGCACGTACTTCTCGCTCGTGCGCGCGATCACGTCGGCTGGAAGCGTCGGCGCTGGAGGCGTCTTGTCCCAACCGCTCGCCTCGAGCTGATCGCGCACGTACTGCTTGTCGAAGGAAGGCTGACCGTGACCGGGCTCGTAGGCGTCGGCCGGCCAGAAACGGGACGAATCGGGGGTGAGGACCTCGTCGACGAGGGTGAGCACGCCGTCGACGAGCCCGAACTCGAACTTCGTGTCGGCGATGACGATGCCCCTCTCCGCTGCGTGGTCGCGCGCGGCGCCGTAGACCGCCAGCGCCGTCGACCGTAGCGCCTCGGCGTGCCCGTCGCCGACGATGGCGGCCATCCGCTCGAAGGAGATGTTCTCGTCGTGCGTCCCGAGCTCGGCTTTGGTGGACGGCGTGAACATCGGCTCGGGCAGCCTGTCGGACTCGCGCAGGCCGGGGGGGAGTTCGACGCCGCACACCGTCCCGGCGCGACGGTACTCGGCCCAGCCGGAGCCCGCGAGATAGCCTCGCACGATGCACTCGACCGGGAAGACCGACGCCTTCCTCACGAGCATCGACCGGCCGCGCAGCTCGTCCGCGTGCGAGCGGAACGGCTCGGGGAAGTCGGCGACGTCGGCCGAGACCAGGTGGTTCGCCACGATGCCGGAGAGGAGATCGAGCCAGTACAGGGAGAGCCTGGTGAGGACCTCCCCCTTGTGCGGGATCGGGTCGGGGAGCACGACGTCGAAAGCGCTGAGCCGATCGGTCGCGACGATGAGGAGCTCGTCACCGAGGTCGTAGAGGTCGCGCACCTTGCCTTGCGCGTCCGGCCTCATCATCGCCTGCTCCACGCCGCAGCCGTCCTTTCGGGGCTTGTCGGGACGGCTCCCATTGTAGGGGAAGCGGGGCGTAGCGGTAAGGCGGTGGAAGGGCCTTCAGAGCCTGAAAGGCCAACCCAAGAAGACGCTCGTCGCCGCGAGGCCGTGCAGCGGCGCCGCTATCAGCAGCGCCCAGGCCACACCGCGATGCACCTTCATGTGCAGCGGACCCTTGAAGTGGATCACCCGCTTGCCGACGAGGAACTGAAAGAGCAGCACCAGGAAGAGGAAGAGTCCTCCCAGCGGGACGAGTCTCGGGTCCATCGTGGCTCCTTGCGTCGGTTCAGGCGCGCTCGTGGCGAAGGCGCCAGCGCTCGACCCACGAGCGGGAGCGATCGTTGCGCCACGCGAGCAGTGCCCGGCTGTCGAGCTCTTCGACGCCTTGCGCGTCGAGCTCGACGCAGTCGCGCGGCGTGCCGCGCATGATACCGCTGCGGAGACTCAAAGGACGCGCGTGCTCGGGCTGCACGAAGAGGCACCCGTGGTTCGAGTTGTAGACGAGCCGCCCGCCGCCGTGGACCGACTCGGGCGCGAGGTCGGCGAGGGTGACGAAGCTGCCGTTGTGGACGAACACTCGCTTGTACCAGGGCGTCTCGGGCATGGCGGGCTCCCTTCCGTCGCCACCCTATCGGCATCCCGGGTGTGAGGTCTTTAGCCCCAGACGGCACGCAACGCGCCGTCGAACGCGCGCAGCACCTCTCCGCCGCGTCCGCGGGCCGCGACGGCCCCGCCGAACGCGTTCGTGAAGAAGACCTCGCTCGCGGAGTCGAGTTCCTCCGCGCTCAACGGCCCGACCTCGACCTCGACACCGAGACCCGGGGCCTTCTCGAGAAGGAGGGCGCGGGCGACCCCGGCGACCGCGGGCGGCGACGGCGGCGTGCGTGCGACGCCGCCCAGGACCGCCCATACCGTCGCACTGCCGCCGTCGATGACCAGACCGTCGGGGCCGACGATCACCGCCTGGTGGCCGCCGGCCGCTCCCGCCGCCCGCTGCGCGGCGTCCCACGGCGCGCGGTCGGCGGGCTTCGCCGCGCCCGGCGGCAACTCCGCGGGAACGTCGACGCGCACGAGCACCGGCACGGGTCCGCCCGGCACGTCGAGCGAGGAGAGGCGGCGCGAGACCGCCGTCTCGATCGTCCCGTCGGCGCCGACCGTGACCGACAGGCGCATCCGGCTCGAGCCCTCCCCGCCGGCCCCGCCGGCCGCGGCGGCGACGGCCTCGTCCACGAGCGCGAGTGTCTCTTCAGCGCACCCGCCGGCCGCGAGCCTCGCCCGGTGCCACGGCCACAGGGGCACCGCCCCTGCGACGACACGGCAAGTCTCGCGCAGCGCGACCGGGACAGCGCTCACTTCGTCCCGGGACGCAGCACCGAGGCCAGCGTCTGGGCCTCGAGATCGGTGTAGCAGTGGACGGCGTAGACGACGTCGCGCTTCGTCGTCGGGTCCGGGGCGAGGAACGACACGCAGCGCCCCGCGGCGAGCCCGTCGATGGCCCGCGCCACCGGCCAGATGACGAGGCCTATCCCCTGACGGGACCATCCGGCGCCGACGCGGACGTCCTTCACGGAACTCGTCGGGAACGTGACTCGCGTCAACGTCCCCGGCTCGCTGCACGCCGCGATGCGGGGCATCTCCCAGAGCGACCCCGCCATCAGCGACGCGACGGCTATCTGCGCGACGCACAGAAGGACCGCGATCCCGGCCCAGCGCCACCTCCGGTACATCACCGCCGCCACGAGCGCGACTATGGCGAGCGCCCACATGACCATGAGCAGTCCGATGAAGAGGGTGTAGACGCCGGTCGAGACGCGCGATCCCGCGACCGAGACCTCGCCCTCGCGGACCGTGACGGTCACGTACTCTCCGAAGCGCGACGTCGTGCGGTAGTGATAGCCGGTGATCGAGCCCTCCGCGTCCGAGCCCGGTCGCACGCCGACGACGGACCCCGCGCTCTCCGGCGCCCCGCCGAGGACGACCCAGCGCGCGAACACGGCCGCGGCGACGATGAGGACCACTGCGATCGATGCGAGCACGATCCGTCTCGTACGCGGGGTCATGCGCGTCTCCTCCCTAGGATACCGATACCTCGGACGTGCAGGCCGGACAGCGCGTCGCCTCGAGCGGGACCTGCGTGAGGCAGAACGGGCACGGCTTGGTCGTCGGCTCCTCCGCCTCCCTCGTGCGCCGCAGCCTGTTGATCACCTTGACGACGAGGAAGATCGAGAAGGTGACGATGACGAAGGTCACGATGGTGCTGACGAACGCGCCGTAGTTGAGCGTGATCGCTCCGGCGTCCTTGGCCGCGGCGAGCGAGCCGTACGGACCCGGCGCCTTCGTCCCGTTCTGGAGCACGACGAAGAGGTTCGCGACGTCGACCTTGCCGAGCAAGAGACCGATCGGAGGCATGATCACGTCGTTGACCAGCGAGTTCACGATCGCGCCGAATGCCGCACCGATAACCACACCTATGGCGAGGTCAAGAGCATTGCCCTTGATCGCGAACTCCTTGAACTCCTTGAACATGACAGCCTCCCGCCTCGTGTGCACCAGTATAATCGAGTCACCGACGCAGAGAGGGGGACCGTGGCTATCTCGATCGCCGTCGCCGCGGGCTGCACGCTGTGGCTCGGCATGGGCGCCTTCGGTATCTCTCACCTGCTGCAGCTGCGCTCTCTCGCTCGTGCGGTCCCGGAAGAACCATCGCGCTGGCCACGTGTCTCGGTGATCGTCGCGGCCCGCGACGAGGCGACCGACTGCGAGGCGGCGCTCCGGTCGCGTCTGGCGGACGACTACCCCGACCTCGAGGTCGTCTTCGTCGACGACCGCTCCACCGACGGCACGGGCGAGATCGCCGCGCGCGTCGCGGCCGAGGATCCGCGGGTGCGTGTCGTGCGTGTCGAGACGCTGCCGGCGGGATGGCTCGGAAAGGTCAACGCCCTCGCGCATGGCGTCGCCGTGGCCGACGGCGAGTGGTTCCTGTTCTCCGACGCCGACGTCTACGTGGCCAGCGGCGGCCTCCGGCGCGCGATCGCGCACGCGGAGGCGGACGGTCTCGACATGCTCGCGCTGGTTCCCGAGTACGCGTCGAAGGACCTGCTGGTGAACGTGGTGTGGACTGTGTTCTTGCGTGTGATGATGCTCGTGCTCAGCCCGAGAGCGATCCGCGACCCGCGCAGGAAGACCTCGCTCGGCTCGGGCGCCTTCAACCTCGTGCGGCGCAGCGCGTTCGAGCGGACTCCCGGCTTCGAGTGGCTGCGCCTCGAGACCGCCGACGACATGGCCCTCGCGATGATGGTCAAGGGCGCGGGCGGACGACTCGAGACGATGGACGGGCGAGGCATCGCGCGGGTCGAGATCTACCGCAGCGCTGCGGAGTTCTTCCGGGGGATCGAGAAGAACGGCGGCACGACCGCCGCCCATCCATGGCGTTTCACCTTCGGCATGGCCGTCTTGCTCGCCGTGGAGTACTCGCCGTTCCTCGCGCTCGCGATCGGCCCGGCCTGGATGCGTGCGCTCGGCGCTGTCGCGCTCGTGGTCGCGACCGTGACCGACGTGCTCGCTCTGCGCATCAACACCGGCCGCATCGCGCCGGCGCTGATGTGGCCGCTCGGGACGCTGCTCTTCGTCGCCGGGACCCTTCGCGCCACCTGGCTTGTCCACAGGCGCGGCGGCGTTCTCTGGCGCGGGACGTTCTACCCGCTCGCCGAGATCCACTCGCAGCGACGCTTCCGGTTCTGAGTACCCGCCTAGTGCGCCGCGGTGGCGGCGAGAGCGTTCGGGTCGTCGTGTGCCGTGTCGGAGTACCCGGCGTGACAACCGCGCTGCGCGCTCGTCCCGCCGCAGCTGGTGAGCCACCGGCCGAAGATGTTCCCGGTGCGCGCGTGACACCCGGCCGTCATGCACCCCGTCTCCACGTGCACCCTGCTCAGGTCCGTCGTCGTGTGGCAGGTGCGACCGTCACCGCAGTACCCGGGCTGGGCGACGCCGCTCGGCGCGCGCTCGACGCCGACGTGCGCGGCGTCCCTTCCCCTGTGGTAGCCGGTCGAGCCGTGGCAGGCCGCGCACGCGGACCGGGAGTCGCGGGCGGTCCATCCGCTCCTCACGCGCGACGCGGTCGTGGAGCTGTGGCTGTGACAGCGCACGCAGAGCGTGCCGGAACCGCGGGCGATCCTCGAGTTCGCGCGGGCGTGCTCGAGACCGAGCACCATGCTGTGGCACGAGCCGCACGTCATGCCCAGTGTGGTGGCGGGGTCGACGTAGACCGCGTCCCGCTGCGCGTCTCCCGCGATGTGGGAGTCGTCGCGACCATCGAAACGTCCGAACCTACCGTCATGCACGGACGTCCGCGGGTCGTACTGCCTGCCGCGAGAGTGACAGGCGCGCCCAGAGCCGCAGGTCTTGTCCGACGGGTCGTAGGCTCGGTTGTCGCCCGCCCTGTGGCGGTCGTGGCAGCGCATGCAGTCACGGTGGAGGTACGATCCCGCGCCGACCCGCGAGAGATCCCCGGTCGGATGACAGCCCGCGCCCGTCGAGGCGCACCCCGTGCTGCGCGAGGCGTGGGAACCCATGGCGGCGTGCGCCGCGGAGAGACCCTTGCGGCCGTGGCAAGCCTCGCACGCGTCGCGCGTGTCGCGTGCCGACCAGTCGTTCGCGATCGCGGCCGCCGAGGCGGGGTTGTTGTGGCAGTTCCGGCAGTTGTCGCCTGGGACCTTCGAGCGCCTCGAAGTCCGCAGCGCGTGTTCGTCGGTGAGGCTCGTGCCGTTCGGAGACATCAGATGGCACGATCCGCACGAGATGCCCCGGAAGGTGTAGGACGCCGCGCGGCGCGACTTCGGCGCGTGCAGCGAGCGGTCCTTCTTGTGTGTATACGACGTGTTGAGGTAGCTGCGATGGCAAGGCGCGCCCACGGTCCCGCCGCAAGCGGTCACCGTCGGCTCCATCGCCTGCACCTTGAGGACGTGGCAGCCGGGCTCGCCCTTCTTCGCCGAACCCGAACACTTCGCGGGCTTGGCGGGATGAAGAGCGTGGACGTCGTTCGCGACATGGCAGCCGGACCCGGTACGTCCGCATCCGAGTTCTCCCGAGGCCACGACCGTTCCCGCCACCGATGCCGAGTGCATCGGCGACGAGGCACCCTCCCTGTGGCAGTCCTCGCAACGGCGCTTCTTCCAGTCGGAGAGCACCTGCGTCAGACCGAACGATCGCGTGTCGTTGTGGCACTCGCCACAACCGAGATCGCGCCCGTAGACGCTGCCGGCGACGGTCGGCACTCCCGAATGCGACGTCCTCAGGTCGCGGGAATGGCACTCGTCGCACGACGCCTTCGCGCTACCGCCCTTCACCGCGTGGACGGGCTGGGTCATGTCGGTCCCCATGGCGGTGTGCGTCGCCTCGCGATAGTGGCCCCGGGGGAACGGGTCGGATATGCGCACCCGGTCGACCGGCACCTTCTCCGAACCGTCATGGCACGCCGGGCACTCGTCCTCCTTCAGGTAGTGACACGGGATGCAGCCGACGCCCTGGTAGTCGTGGCAGGGCACGCATTTCGCATCCTTGTGGTACGCGTTGAAGTCGCGGTAGGACGTCTCGTCCCCGTGGCATCCCTTGCCGGAGTTGGTGCAGCCGCTCTCTCGGACGGGATCGTAGTCGCTCGCCTTGGTGAAGGAGTGGACCTTGCCCGTAGGAGGGTTCCAGACGGCGGAGAAGACGACCGCCGCGACGATGACGAAGACAAGCCCGGCTCGACGCAGCCTCGTGGCGCGCACTTCCTTCGCCAGACTCTCCGAACGGTTCGGTTCCCGCACCGGCGTACCCCCTCCGCGCGCGTGAGGCCGGACCTCACGCACTCTCCCAACAGAATGATATCCCGAAAGCATCATCTTGGGGGCATCACTCGGCCGTGACTGCTATACTCGCCTCGGGGTACGAGTCTCGCTCGATCGGACGGAGGGGACCGATGAAGAACGTATCGATCCGTACGCGGATCCTCGGTGGCATCGTGCTCGTCAACCTGCTCGGCGCGCTCGTGGTGATGGTCTACCTCCACCAGTCGTTCTCGGGCGGCCTCGACGTCGCGTCGAAGAAATCGATGAGCGTGTCCTTGAGCGTGTGGAACGACGTCACATCGCACACGGGCAAGCCTATCGACTTCGCGAGCCTGTACAAGGACGGCGGATCCTACCTCGAGCGCATGAAGCAGGTGACCGGCTCCGAATACGGCCTGCTCCTCGACAAGGCGGCGACCGACGCCCAGTCGTACGAGAAGCTCCGCTCGGCTGCGAACCTGCCCAACGACTGGGACGAGCGCGAGAACAGCGTCCTGTCCGCCGTGACCGATCGCGGCCTCGCCGACCGGATGACCATCGGCGTCGACTCGGGCTCCATACCCGAGATCGGGAAGATGATCGGCATCGAGAACGGCGCCTGCTCGAAGACGTGCCACGCCGGCGTCAAGGGCAAGGGCGACTTCTGGGGCGTCTCGTGGAGCGACGACTCGCGCAGCCGCGCGCATGCGGTCTTCCCGGTCGCGGACGCGGCGGGGAAGCCCCTCGGCCTCGTCTACTCGATCGAGGACATCTCGGCCCAGGCGGACGCCGACAAGGGATCACTCTATCGCACGTTCTTCATGATCATCACCACGCTCTTGATCGCCACGGCGGTCATCGGCTACATGCTCGACGCCCTCGTCTTCAAGCGTCTCAACCACATGATCATGAGCATGGAGGACCTCTCCATCCGCGTCGCGGGCGGTGACTTCGGCGCCCACTTCGAGACCGACGGCACCACCGACGAGATCGGAAGGTTCCAGCAGTTCTTCGCGAAGTTCCTGGACCTGATGTCGTCGACGCTCGACGCGCTGCTCAAGAAGTAGCACGCCCGGGACTCGGGGAGGGTTCATGACAAGGACCAAAGGGGTCGCGCTAGCCGTTGCGGCGGCGGCGCTCGTCCTGGCACTGCCCGCGCTGGCCGACGGCGTACCGGTGACCTACAACGCCTACGGCCGCGCATTCGTCGGGCGGGGCTGCTCCGACCAATCGGGCGGGACCGGCCTGGGCTGCCATTCGACGGGCCGCGACGGCGCGAGCATCGTCAACAGCGACACCCCGCACCACAAGATGGTGCAGGACGTCCGCGCGCATCCTTCGGCCCTCCTCCCCGCGGCGTCCGCATCGGGAATGTGGCCGACGCCGACGTTCGGGACGGGCCTGCGGGTCTTCCCCTCCAACATCGCCTACATCATCGGCGGCTCGAACCTCGGCAAGGAGTACGTGCTCATCCCGGGAAGCGCCATCACGGCGGGCTACGGACCCACGAGCGTGCCGTTCCCCTCTGGCGCGCCCGCCGACGACCTGCCCCTCCTCAACGGCTGCAACGGCGCGTACGAGAACGGCGCATGGACGTGGGCGGCCGAGGGTGTCGTCGGCGTCAGCGCGTATTTCCAGCGCTGCGGAGGCTGCCACAATCTCGGCGTCACAAGAGCGGCGAACGCCACGTACACGCTCGGCGACGGGGTGGCCACGATGGGCCGTTCGACGCCGACGACGGTCGCCGCGCTGAGCATCCTCTGCGAGGTCTGCCACGGCACGGGCCGCGAGGGCGGGCGCTGCGGCGTCGAGGTCGCCGCGTGGACGACGGCGGGCCCGCGGCCGATCCTCTCGTCTCGGGTCTGCGGCCAGTGTCACGTGACCGGCACGGCGCGCGAGACCAACTACGCCGGGAGCGGCAAGTTCTCGAACCCCAACGGCTACACCGTCGACCAGACGCTGACCGCCTACTTCGACGTCGCGAGCACGGTGCCGAGCGAGGGCGGCTTCGTCGCGGGGACCGGGAGCAGCGCCAGCAAGTTCTACCCGAATGGCGCCAACCAGACGATGCGCCACAGCTACTACAACGAGTGGCTGAAGACGGGGCACGCCAAGACACTCACGAGCCCGGGGAACAACGTGCTGAATGCCGCCCGGGGCCGCGTGAAGTGCCTGCGTTGCCACACCGGCGAGGGCTTCCTCGACTACATCGGCGCGAGCATCGTGCCCACACAGTTCGACGTGACGTTGACCACCTTGCCCGTCAGCGGGCGCTGGACGACCAACGCGATGTACGCACAGGAGTGCGTGATCTGTCATGTCTCCCACGACTCCAGGTCGGGACTCGGTAGAAGGACCAACCAGCGGACCGGTAGGCGCGTCTCCTGCGGGGACTGCCACAACTGGCAGTACGAGGTGCTCGAGACGACGATAACCTCCAACTACGACCTGCCGATCTCGAGCTACCGTTCGGGCAGCGTGCGCGTGAGCCACCCGAACCGCGAGATGCTCGCCGGCCGCGGCCTTCCCGAGGTCACGCTGGGCGAGGAGTTCATGCCCGGGGCCAGGTGCTCCGGATGCCACATGCCCGACACCGCCCGCAACGCGCAGCGCCCGAGCCACCGGTTCCTGCCGATGGAGCCGGGCGACGCCGAACGTTGGCAGGTGAAGGAAGAGGGCGACTCCTGCACGCCTTGCCATCCCAGCTTGAGTCGCGAGAGCCTGCAGGAGAGCATCGAGGAGTGGAAGGACACCTTCGCGGCCGGCGATCGGACCGCGTCCGCCGCCATCGACGCCGGGTACCTGCGTGGCTTCGCGACGTCGTCGGCGACGAACTGGATGCTCTACAAGAAGGCCTATCTCATCCGCTCGTATCTCCGCAACGACGGCAGCTCCGGCGTCCACAATCCACCGTACGCGGCGGCCGGGTGGGCGAAGGCCGCGTACATGGCGAAGGCCATCGGGGGTTCGGTCTCCATCGCGGACGCGGGCGGCGGCACCTACATCTGGGGGACCGTCTCGTTCGGCGACGGCACGGCCGTCCGCGAGCAGGTCGTATCCGTCGAGGCGAAGCCCTACGGCGCCACGGGCTGGGCCACTCTCTCGAGCACGAAGACCGACTCGGCGGGCCGCTATTCCGTGAACATCGCCCCGACCGTGAACACGCGCTACCGCGTCGTATGGCGCGTCACGTCGACGGAGCGGATCTCCAGCTCCGACCGTCTCGTCAGCGTCCGGGCCCGCACGAGCCTCGTCGCCACGCCCTTCATCGTCCCGTTCGGACGGGCGTTCACGCTCACCGGGAGAGTCACCCCCGCGCAGGCCGGCAGCGTGGTCATCCAGTACCGCCCCAGCACATCATCCGTGTGGCGCACGCTCACCCGGCGGACGCTCTCCGGGACGGGCACCTTCGCGTATCGCCTGACACGCGCCCGCGGCGCATGGTGGTTCCGCGCGACCTGGGCGGGCAACGCCCGGTATGCCGGTTCGACGTCCGCCCCCGTGATCGTCTTCGTCCACTGACCGGCATGCCAGGACGCCGGCTCGGCACCGACCCGCGGCTCAAGCGCTACGACCGCCTCGAGGACATGATCGGCGACACGGCGAACCCGACGCCGATCGTCGCGTTGCGCCGGATGGCGCCTCCCGGAGTCGCACTCTACGTGAAGCTCGAATGGGTGAACCCGTTCGGCTCGATCAAGGACCGCGCGGCGAAGTGGATGCTGACCGGGCTCGAGGCGCGCGGCGAGCTCGGCGACCGCACCATCGTCGAGGCGACCTCGGGCAACACGGGCATCGCGCTCGCCGCGATGGCGGCGCTGATGGGCAAGCGCATCGTGACGACGGTCCCCCGCGAACTCTCCGACGAGAAGGACGCGCTCCTTCGCATGTTCGGGGCTAGCGTCGTCCGCACCCCCGCGGACGCCCCCGCCGGCGAGCACCCGATGGACACCGCGTTCGCGATGGCCGAGGCGATGGCTCGCGACGCGGACGCGTACGTGATGCCGAACCAGTACGACAATGCCGACAACGTTCGCGCCCACTACGAGACCACGGGCCCGGAGATCTGGGAGCAGGCCGAGGGCACGGTGCGCTACTTCTTCGCCGGCTTCGGGACATGCGGCACGCTCGTCGGCGCCGGACGCTACCTCAAGGAGCGCGACCCCGACGTGCGCGTCATCGGCATCGAGCCGGTTCCCGGCCACCACATCTCGGGACTGAAGAACCTCACCGAGACGAGCGTCCCGGGCATCCTCGACCGATCGGTCCTCGATGAGGTCGTCTCCGTCGACGACGAGATGACCAACGAGACGATGGTGCGCCTCTATCGCGAGGAGGCGCTCGCCGTCGGTCCGTCCGCCGCGGCGATACTCGCGGGCGCGCTGCGCTACCTCGAAGGCCGCGAAGGCGTCGCCGTCGCGATCGCCCCCGACAGCGGGCAGAAGGCGGCGAGCTACCTCGCCGACGTCATGCGGGACGAGGCGTAGACCGTGCCCGCGGGAGAGCGTGCGACCGTCCACATGTTCGGCGTGCTCCACTCGCTGCGGGTGGAGCGGGGCCTTCCCTCGAGCGTGGAAATGGACGTCCCGCCCGAGGGTGTGCCGGCGCGCGCGATCGCGCTCGATCTCGATCTGCCTCTTGAAAGCATCGAGGCGGTCTTCGTGAACCACACCGCGTTCGGACTCGACCACGTCGTCCTGCCGGGCGACCGGGTCGCGTTCGCGCCGTTCGGCACTCCCGGCCCGCATCGGTTCTGCCTCGGCCTCTTCGACGCCGGCCGTGAGGGCCGCGACGATTAAGCTTCGTCGATGCCGAACAGCAGGCGGATCGCCATGTGCGCCTCATGCGCGGCGGCCGTCATGACCCGCGAGGCGATCAGCGGCGAGCCGAGACTCGCGTCGCTCGTCAGGTCGCCCACCACGTAGAGACGCTGCGCCATGCGGTCCGTGACGATGTCGTTCGCCGAACCGGTCCCGGCGAGCCCCGACGCAGTGATGAGAGGCGTGCCGGGCGCCACGCGCATGCATGCGTTGACGATCATCGCCTTCGTCGCCGCCGCATCCACCGCCTCGATGATGACGTCGGCGCCGCGCACGAGGCGCGGTAGGTTCTCCTCGGTGATACGCTCGGTCACGAGCGTAAGACGCACTTCGGGGTCGATGCGCGAAAGGGTCTCGGCGAGCGCCTCGGTCTTGAGCCGGCCGATCTGGTCGCGGAAGTAGAGCTGGCGGTCGAGATTCGACTCCTCCACGCGATCGAAGTCGACGAGCGTGAGCGCGCGCACCCCGCCGCGGACGAGCATGGCGGCCGCGTTGCTGCCCAGCCCGCCGCAACCGAGGACGACGACACGTGCCGCGCCGAGGCTTGCGCGCACGTCGCTCATCCCCCCGCCACCGGCGGGAAGACGGCGAGACGGTCGCCGTCGCGCAGGACCGTCGTCTCCTCCGCGTGCCGTCCGTTGACGAAGACCACCCGCGGCTCGTCCGGAAGCGCCAGAGACGCCGCCACGTCGGCGACGGTCGTACCCTCGGCGAGCTCGAAGGGGCGGGCGTGGCGTCCGCCCGCCCCGTCGGGCTGGTAACGCGCGAGTGTCGCGAAGAGCGCTATGTCGACCTTCATTCCGCTCCCGCTCTATCAGAGACCCATCGACGCGGCGGTCTCGGGGACGAAATCGAAGACGGTGTCGAGCTCGGCGTCCGGGACCTCGAAGACGACATCGTGCGGCGGCAGGGGGTCGGTGAGGAAGAAGCTCGGCAGACGGTCGTCGGCCGCGGTGAACCCCGCATTCGCGTTGAAGAACCGCTCGTACGTGAGGACCTCCTTGCCGAGCGTCATCAGTTCGTCCGCGCCCCACACCTCGCCGAGGTGCGCCGAGACCATCTCGTGGATGGCCGCGAACGCCTCGGGGATGTCGAGGACGGGGAAGGCGACGAAGATGCACAATCCCAGCGCGTCGAGCATCGCGGTGGCGATCTGCAGGTTCCTGGAGAGCTCGATCTGCCCGGCAGGCTTGAGAGGATCGACGAAGCCGCCGACCTTGAGGATGTTCGCCGTGACCGCATAACCCGCCGTGTGGTCCGCACCCATCGTAGAGGTCGCGTACGTCACGCCGATCCCCATGACCGAGCGCGGATCGTACGCGGGCAGCGCCTGATGCTTGACGACCGGGATGCGCGCGACGCCGAACGCCTTGCCGGTCGCCTCCGCGCCGTGGCCGAGTATCGGCCCGGGCTTCCCGCCGCCGAAGACGCTGCGCAGCGCCGCGAGCGCGGCCTTGCCGTCGCCGAACGGGATCGCCCCGGAGTCCATGTAGACGGCCATCGTCGCGCCGGTCTCGATGGTGTCGAGACCGAGGTCGCCGCACAGCCGGTCGAGCTCGGCGATGTCGTCCAGGTCGGATATGCCGCAGTCTGCGCCGAACGACCAGACGGTCTCGTACTCCGGCCCCTTGGTCTTGTACTTGCCGTCCTTGTCGACCCAGTAGCGGGAGCATTGGATGACGCAACCGCTGTGGCAGCCGTGCTGGACGTCACCGCCGCGCTCGAGGATGATCTCGCGCTGCCGCTCGCCGGAGGTGGCCTCCGCGCCCTCGAACGTGCCGCTCGAGAAGTTGCGCGTCGGCAGGCCGCCGGCCTCGGACAGGATGTTGGTGAGCACGTTCGTGCCGTACATCGGGAGAGCGGTGCCGGAGACGGCGTGCTCCTTGAGCGCCGCGGCGAACCGTTTGACGGCCGCATTGAACGCGTCCTTGTCGGCGTGAGCGAGGTTCGGCAGGCCCTTGTCGGACACGACGATCGCCTTGAGTCCCTTGCTCCCCATGACGGAGCCGAGACCCCCGCGGCCGGCGAAGCGGTTCGGGTAGCCCTTCATGTCGGAGACCGCGATGCCGGCGGCCTTCATCCCGGCCTCGCCCGCCGGGCCGATCGTGATGGTGGCGTAGCGGTCGTCGGCCGGGCGCTTCGCCTTGATGGCGTCGGCGACCTCGTAGTTGCCTTTCTCCGCCCATTCATCGACGCGCTCGAACCTCACCGAGCCGTCGGCTTCCATGATCATCATGTAGCGCGCGTTCGCGTCGGTGGGCTTGCCGCTGACCACTACCGCGGCGATCCCGAGACGACCCAGCGCATTGGCGGCCTGACCGCCCGAGTTCGACTCCTTGATGCCGCCCGTGAGCGGGCTCTTCGCCCCGAAGGAGAGCCGTCCGCCGTTGGGCGCGGTGGTGCCTCCGAACAGCCCGGGGGCGATCACGAGCACGTTCTCGGCGCCGAGCGGGTCGGCTTTCGGCGGCACTTTCTCCCAGACGAGCGCGCTCGTCAGAGCCCTGCCCCCATAGTGGGCCCACTTCGCGGGGACCGGCTCCTTGACCGCGGTGGGGCCGGACATGTCCACGTACAGGATCTCTCTCATCGAGACCTCCGATCCGTCGTGCGCGAGCGGTGCATAGGGTCACGCACATATATCCCCGCCCGGGCACAGAAGTCACCGCGCCGCGTTCGCCACGATCGCGTCGCGGACGTAACGCGCCATGCCGGGGCGGATCTTCTCGTAGTTCGCCGTGAACCGGGGGTCGGCGACGTACATCTCGCCGAGCGCGACGTGCATCTCGCGCGAGCACGGGTAGAACCACTTGTCGATCTGGAGACGATGGCGGTCCACGGCGTCCATCGCGCGAGGGTCGCCGGCCGGCACGCCCTCGTCCATGAGCGCGGCGATGGCCGAGCCTATCTCCTCGCTCTCGTCCTTGAAGCGCTGCCAGTCGGCCTTGGTGTAGCGGGCGGTGCGGCGCGCCGACTCCTTGTACGCGTCGGTATCGCCCCAGCGCTGCCGCACCTCGTCCTCGTACTGCGTGGGGTCGAAGTCCTCGAAGACCTCGAACATCTCTTCCTTGCTCATCGTCGTCCCTTCTTCCATGGCGTGAAGCGTCCTGTCGATGAGGCCGAGCATCGCCTCGAACCTGATGGCCTGCCCGGCGATGAGGTCGCGCTGGACGAGCAGCGCCTCCCGGCGGTCGAACGCGGGGTCGGCCATAAGGCCGCGGATCTCGTCGAGGCCGAACCCCAGCTCCTTGTAGAAGAGCACCTGCTGGAGCCGCTCGAGGTCTGCCTCGGTGTAGAGCCGGTAGCCCGCCTCCGAGCGATGCGAGGGCGTCAGCAGACCCGCCTCGTCGTAGTGGTGCAGCGTCCGAACGCTCACGTGCGCGAGCTTGGCCACTTCGCCGACTCTGTACGCCATCGCGTCCACCTCCGTGCGACAGCGTAGACCCTCACGTTACGTGAGAGTCAAGCGGATGGCGCAAGAGCGCTATCATCATCTCGACGCCCCGACGCGTGAAGGAGCCCGACATGACCGACGCCGCCCTCTCCCCGGCCGAACTCGTGGCCGCCTACCGTCGAGGACCCGAGATCCTGCGCTCGGCGATAGCCGGGCTCGACGTCGCGGCGCTGCATGCCCGGCCGATCGCCGGCAAGATGAGCTCGCAGGAGGTCGTCGCCCATATCGTGGACTCCGACCAGTTCATGGCCGACCGCCTCAAGCGGACGATCGCCACGGACCGGCCCCTGCTGATGGGGGTGGAGTCGGCCGCATACATCGGGCCGCTGCGCTATCACGACCGCGACCTCGAGCTCGACCTGCGCCTGCTCGAAGTCACACGCGAGCAGATGGCGGCCGACCTCGACCGCCTGCCCGCCGAGGCGTGGAGCCGCACGGCGGTCCACTCCGAGAACGGGACGCAGTCGCTACGCGAGATCCTCCACCACGCGGTCGAGCACCTCGAGGACCACGTCGAGGCCATCCTCGAGAAGCGCCGCGCCCTGGTGCACTAGTCGCGCTTGGTGACCTCGATGAGGTGGTAGCCGAACCGCGTCTTCACCGGTCCGTGCACGACGCCGACCGCTTCGTTGAAGCACACGTCGTTGAACTCGGCCACCATCTGGCCCGGGCCGAACTCGCCGAGGTCTCCGCCGTTGCGTCCCGAAGGACATGTGGAGTGCTGCGCGGCGAGCTCGGCGAAGTCGGCGCCTCCAGCGATCTGGTTCTTCAGGTCGATGGCCTGCTCCTCGGATGCGACGAGGATGTGGCGAGCGCTTGCGGTCGTCATGTGTGTCTCCCGTCTCGATCTTGTGACGTGGTGATGATGCGCGAAAGTCGGCATTCGCGCCACTCGGGGGAATCACGCGACCGCTCGCGGTCTGCCTATCGGCAGGATGATGCTCTTCGCTGCATAATCCGGACAGGGGCATCGCATCCGGCAGCGTGGAGGAAGACCCATGGAACTCATCAACCCGGTCGTCAACCGGTGGATCCAGGACGGCATCGAGGATTCCGAAGGACTCTGGGAGCGCGCGGCACACGAACTGCCGTGGTTCCGGAAGTGGGACAGCGTGTTCGAGCGAGACGACCCGTCGTTCCGCTGGTTCGCGGGCGCGCAGACCAACCTCGCGTACAACGCCCTCGACCACCACGTGCGGCGCGGCCGCAGCGAACAGGACGCCCTGGTCTACTTCAACGAGCGTGGCCAGCGGCGCGTCTTCACCTACGTGGAGCTGCTCCTGGAAGTCGAGCGCCTCTCCGCCGCCCTGCGAGGCATGGGCATAGCGAAAGGCGACCGCCTGACGATCTACATGCCCACCTGCCCAGAGGCGATCATGCTCATGCTCGCCACCGTGCGGATCGGCGCGATCCACTCGGTGGTCTTCGCGGGGTTCGGGGAGAACGCGCTGGCCGACCGCGTCCGGGCGAGCGGGTCCCGGCTCGTCTTCACCACCGACGTCACCTACCGGCGAGGCAAGGACATCCCGCTCAAGGGCATCGTCGACGAAGCCGTGGAGAGCGCGGGCCCGAGCGTCGAGCACGTGATCGTGCTCCAGCGCTCGGCCGAGGCGCCGTCGATGCGGGCCGGGCGCGATATGACGTGGCAGGAGTTCGTCGGCAGGGCCGACGGACGCGACGGCGGGCACGTCGAGATGGAGGCCAACGAACCGGCGTTCATCCTCGCGACCTCCGGCACGACGGCGAAGCCGAAGCTGGCGGTGCACACGCACGGCGGCTACCAGGTCCACATCACGGCCATGGCGCGCTGGTGCTTCGGGCTCAAGCCTGGCGACGTGTGGTGGTCGGGTTCGGACATCGGCTGGATCGTCGGCCACAGCTACATCGTCTACGCGCCGCTGCTGCTGGGCTGCACCACGCTGGCGTTCGAGGGCGCGCTCGACTTCCCGAGCCCCGACGCGAACTGGCGCGCCGCCATCGAGGAGCTCGGCGCGACGGGCGTCTTCACGTCACCCACGGCGGTCCGCCTGCTGATGCGCTATGGGGAAGAGGCGCTCGCCTCGGTGGACCACTCGCGCCTCGAGCGCGTCGTCTGCGCGGGAGAGGTGCTCAACGCCCCGGCGTGGGATTGGCTCCAGAACAAGGTCCTCGGCAACCGGGTGCCCGTCATCGACCACATGTGGCAGACGGAGACCGGCGGGCCCGTCTTCGGCAACCCGTACGGGCTCGGCATGATCCCCATCAAGGCCGGCTCCGCCGGGATCCCCCTGCCCGGGATCGAGGCCGCCGTGGTGACCACCGAAGGCGAGCCATGCGCCCCCGGCGAGAAAGGCATCATGGTCATCAAGCGCCCGTTCCCCGGACTCATCGCCACGCTGTGGGGCGAGACCGAGCGCTACGGCACCGACTACTGGCACAAGATACCGGGCGTGTACTACACCGGCGACTCGGCGCACATCGACGAGGACGGCTATGTCTGGTTCGCCGGCCGCGCCGACGAGATCATCAAGATCGCCGACCACCGGATCGGCACCGTCGAGGTCGAGACGGCCTTCCTCATGCACCCGTCGGTCGCCGAATCCGGCGTCATCGGGCGGCCCGACGATCTGCGCGGTGAGGTCATCTCGGCGTTCGTCGTCCTCAAGCACGGCGTCGAACCGACGGCCGGACTCAAGAAGGAACTGCTCGACACGGTGCGCCACGAGCTGGGGCCGGTTGCGGTCATCGGCGAGATCAACATCGTGAGCATGCTGCCCAAGACGCGCAGCGGCAAGATCATGCGCCGGGTGCTCAAGGCGGTCACGCTCGACATGGAACCGGGCGACATCACCACGATCGAGGACGAAGGCTCGGTCGAGGACGCCCGCCACGCGTGGCACCAGATGAAGGCGGAGCTGGGGTAAGGATTCCCTGGAGAGGATGCCGACCATGCGCACAGAGATCGTGTTCACCCTGACCGGTCCCGACCGGGTCGGCATCGTCGAGGAAGTCACGCGCGTGATGCTCGCGCTCGACGCGAACGTCGAGACCAGCCGCATGGCGCGCCTCGGCGGCGAGTTCGCGATCCTCATGCTCGCCTCGCTGCCCGAGGACGCAGTCACCCGCGTCGACGGGGCGTTCGCCTCGCTGGTCTCGCGAGGCTACAAGGTGACGACCAACCGGACCGAGGCGGGTGACGCCGGCGACGCTGCCGGGCGACTCAGATACCGCATCGTCGTGGAAGGCGCCGACCATGAGGGCATCATCCACGAGATCGCGGCAGGGCTGTCGGCTCGCGGAGTCAACATCGAGTCGATGGAGACCGCGATCAGCGAGGCGCCGGTGAGCGGCACGCCGCTGTTCTTCATGACCGCGATCGTGGCCGTCCCGCCGGACCTCGCGGAGACGGACTGGATCGAGGCGGTCACGGAAGCCGGCGAGCAGGCGAACGTCGACGTCGAGGTGACGGTCGCCGAGAGGGCGTGACTCACGCCCCGTTCGCTCGCGCCACGATGCGCTCCAGCCCCGTGCGCACCTCGTCCACCACGTACTGCGCCGCCCTCACCTCCCCGGAGTCGAGCCCGAGCAGCGCCACCTGTTCCGGCCCCTTCTCGGTGCACAGGATCAGCCCGATGGGCGCCGAGTCACCCGGATGCCGCTGATGGTGGTCGAGCCAGCGCAGGTAGAGCATCATCTGCCCGTAGTCACCCGGTTCGAGCGGGCGTGTCTTGAGCTCGAGGGCGACGTAGCACCGCATCGTGATGTGGTAGAGGAGCAGATCGAGCCGGTAGTCGTGCCCGTCGACGGTCATGCGCTTCTGCCGCTCCACGAACGCGAAGCCGACACCGAGTTCGAGCAGGAAACGCTGCATCTCGTCGAGGATCGCGCGTTCGAGGTCGGCTTCGCCGTGTTCCGGTGCCAGACCGAGGAAATCGAGCACGTACGGGTCTCGGAAGGCGAGGGCCGGCTCGACGGTGCCGGTGGTGGCGAGCGCGGCGAGATCGGCTTCGATCCCGTCGGCGGAGCCTCGCGCGGCGATGGTGCGCTCGTAGAGCTTGCCGACGATCTTTGCCCGCAGGGTGCGCTTCGACCAGCGCTCGTGTGTGCAGAACGCGAGGTAGAAGTCGCGTTTCCGCTGGTCGGGGATTGTGAGGAGCTCGGTGATGTTCGTCCATGTCAATTTGCGCGCCAGTGGCGCGCATTTCTCGCGATCAGGTAGCCACTCCGCGAAGTGGATCATCCGCTCGATGTTCCGCCGACTCCAACCGCGTCCGTAGCGCTCGGTGAGCCTCGCGGCGAGTCGCCTGATGACTTGCTGCCCGTACGCAGCGCGCTCTCCGCCCAGGACGTCCTCGCGTACGCGCTTGCCGATGCTCCAGTAGAGCATGACGAGCTCGCTGTTGACCGACGCCGCGACCCGCTGGCGCGCACTGTCGATCAGGTCCGCGACATCGCCGAAGAGAGCGTCGTCCACGGGCGTCAGCGCTCTCAGGTCATCGTCGTCCATCCGGTTGTCGCCTCTCGCGCGGGGGCACACGCCGATCCGCGTGTGCCACACGAGACTACGAGGGCGGCCTTACCGGAATCTGAGCGGAGCCCAAACGGCGGCGGCGCATGAGGAGAGACAAGGGCGTATGCACCGCAAGTGGCTTGCGAACTCATGTCGGTCGACGCGGTCGGTCCCCCTACCACCGCGGACCGACCGAGGGGATGGCATCCCCGGGCGACCATGTGCCCACTACGACAACTAAGTGGCTCCGGCTCGATTGTCCTGGCGATGTCTGGACAATCGAGCTGATCGGAGATGGTGAGGAGTTCCGTGATGTTGGTCCAGGTCAATTGTTGCGCCAGTGGCGCAACAATCTGCCCTTCGGGGTACATGTCCGCGAACTTCATCATCCGGGTCAGGGCGGAGTAGGAATACCCGCGACCGTAGCTGACGGTCAGTCGAGCCGCCAGGCGTTTCACCGTATCCTGCCCGTACGCAGCGCGCTCTCCGCCCAGGACGTCCTCGCGTACGCGCTTGCCGATGCTCCAATAGAGCATCACGAGCTCGCTGTTGACCGACGCCGCGACCCGCTGGCGCGCACTGTCGATCAGGCTGGCGACATCGCCGAAGAGGGCGTCGTCCATGGGCGTCAGCGAGCCAAGATCGTTCCGCTCCGAATCCATGCAGGCGCCTCCGTGACGATGCTCGCATGACGCTCTTGCCGGGTTCTAACCCGAGTCTGCACGCGGCATATATCGCGCTGTGTGAGCAGCTGCGCGGCACCCGCACGTCGACCTTCACGCGTTCGAGGTCCAGCGATCACATCCGCGGCGGATAGAAGACACCGATGGCGCTGAATTGTGCGTGGCGAAGGTAGTGCGTGCCGACGAAGAGACAGACATCGTGGCTAGGGGTGCCGAGCCGCACGTTGTACTGGTTCTCGACATCCGCCGCTGCCGCATCCGGGTCGCCCTTCTTCGCCAACTGGCCGCGATAGAGCGCATATGCCTCCCAGTCGAACAGCTGGTACGTATGGCCCCCGCACCCGTCGCTGCATCGAAACGTGTACATGAACCTCCACGGCACGCGCTCGAGCGGACGCTTGCTCCGGCCGAACAACTGCTGCCGCTCGACGACCTGGCGCTGCCCCTCGTCCCACTCGCCGGGGTCTGGAACCGCCTTCAGAATCGCCGGTCCGTGGACTCTCACGACTCCCAGGGAGCACTCGTGAGCTTCTGCTTTCGGTCGAAGCTCTTCGATCGTCGTGACGAGCGGCAAGGTCAGATCCTTGCGCTCCTTCCAATCGGGAGGCTTTCCGCAGCCGGTGCCGACGTGATCCACGACCGTGTAGCTGTCGCCGACCGGCGTCCAGGTGTCTCCCCTAGGATCCGACCCTTTGTGCTTGACCTCTATCTCGATGACGTCCCACTTCTTGAACTGGTCGATGAAGGGCAAGTCCCGAAACCTGACTGGATAGAGCCTGATCAGTCGACCCGTCGCCAAGTCGATGCCGGCGGTACACACGGTCTCGTCATACTTGGCACTGGGATTCGGATACGTCTTGACGGTGACGAGAATCCGCTTCAGTTCAGCAAGCATGGCGAAGGTGCTCCACTCGGATCGCCCCTTCGCTCAGTCGAGATACCCGCTCGGCCACGAGACTCCGATGGCAGCACGAAGGATCCTCTTCGAAGCAGACCAGACACGCTGAGCGCTGCGAAGCGATGACAGCCAGCTCGCCCAGAGCCTCGCCGCGTCCGTCAAGGAGACACTCGAACGACACCGAGAACTCCGCGAACGTCATGCCGGACTTGAGCGCTTCCCGCAGATGCTTCGGGTTGCCGAGAGAGCGGATGTGGACATAGTCCACGCCGCGCGCCGCCAGCGATTCGCGCAGCGCGGTCTTCGAGAAACCCTTGCGGCGACTCAGCGGCATGTCGCGAACGTCGATGACGACCTCGACACGTGAAGCGCAGAGCGCGTCCAGCCAGTCGCCGGGCTGAAATCCCTGGTATCCGATGGTACGCAGCGGGGTCACGATCGCACCTCCCTCGGCGGCGGTCCCATCGTAGTGGATGCGCCCTACCGGAATCTTACTCGATTCGACCACATCAGCGCCTCGGCTGCCGTCAAGACTGGGGCAAATCCTTCTCTCCGTGGGGCACGACCCTCGCATCATCTTGAAGCGCGGACAAGACGCGCATGAATCGTCCTTGGACGTTCGAGACCGCCTTCCGCAGTTCCGACTGAAGAATCCAGCCGTCCTCAACCTGAAAGGCGAATTGGTTCTCTAGCACATACTGCCGGTGAGGAATCTCCTTCCTGTGCTTCAGCGTGTTCGCCATCGCCTCGAACATCAGCCAGTCTGGATCCGCCTGGAGGGCATCGACTGCAGCAACGACGGCAGAAGCCTGGCCGCATTCTCTGAGCGCTGACAGGAGCCGCTTCATGCGGGTCCGCCCATTACCCAGCCGAGCATTGAAGAACACCGCGTCCAGCAGCTGAGCAGTCAAATCAAGCCCGCTATGCAGGTTCCTCACGGCGGATTCAAGCAGTAGACGCACGCAACCGTACTGCTCCTTGTTTTCCTCGTCGCCGATGGCCCCAGCCTTCCATGCGTCATCAACGACTTTGTCGGCGAGGCGAAAAGCATGTTCCGGTGCCTCGTGGAACGCCCAGCACACCGCGTCGACAGCCGGTGTGGCATCTTGACCTGACGCGTCGCTGACAACGGCAGCAAGCGCAGCACTGCTGAATGTCACATCGCGCGGAGTCATCGCTCTCTGCGCCACACCAGCGCCCCCGTCAGTCGCTGACCGCCGCTCACGTTCTCCCACTGGACGGAGATGTCGCCATTGTCCAAGAGCTTCACGTAGTGGTAGCCCCAATCACCGGCGCGCGAGGTGTGCTCGTAACCTCCCCTCGCGGTTCTGAGGAACGAGTCGTCAAGCCGGAATGATCCGCTCCAGTTGTTCTCTGGCTTGATTTCCCGACCTTCGGTCTCAAAGCGACCGCTCCGGTGCGTCTTGACGATCACCGTGCCGCCATCGTGACGATATGTGCCGGCGAACTTCTTGAAGCGCAGCATGAAGCACATGGCAGCACAGACTGACCAGACCTTCTCAGCCAGCACACCCACCATCACCCCGAGGATAGCTCCGGCGATTGCCCAGAACCACCCGCCTGTGTCTGTCAGAAACTCTCGCATCTGAATCACCTTCTCCACTACCAGACGACATCTTCCACGCGCCAGGACCCGAGCGACGCGTTCAGCATTTCGCCGTCGGACCCCGGCACGCGCTGGTCTACTGCTTGACGAAGACCGTCTTGCTGCAGTTTGGGCACGGCGGAAGCGTGTCCGCCGCGTCATCCAGATGAACCAGCTGCCCGCAGTTTGGAGATGATCCTGTCTCCGTGAAGGTTGTCGACGAACACTTCATCGAATGCACTCATGAGGTGTTCTCTCATGCCCGTGTACGACAGCCCATCCAGCCACGAGTAGTTCGATATGAAGCAAGTGACCCCCATACCAGACCTCTCGGTGATTTGCCTTTCGGCAAGCCGGAAGAACCGCACGTAAAGGTCGTTAAGTCCCATACCCTGCGGTTTGGGTGCCCTCTTCGTGCTTCTGTACGCCTCGCTCAGGTCTCGCTCCTCGGCTGCAGCTACCGAGACGTACCGGTTGTACGGCGGGTTTCCGATCACCACGAGGATCTTCTCTTCGCGCTTCACGCGATCGGCGGCATCGCGCTCCTCGGCGAACTCGGGAAACAGGAGCGTCGAGTGCAGCTGACCCGCCACGCCGCGCTTCTCCTTTGGCGGCGCGACATCGCTCTTCCACCCGGTGAGTGCGTTCGTCAGGTACACCGCCGCACGCTCGTCGGCGTCGCGCAGCGGCACGCCCAGCTCGGCGAGCAGGATTCCCAGCTGTAGGTCCTGCGTTCCGCAGCTAATTGCCCTTCTGGGCCACGTCCGAGGATAAAAGTGCAGGTCAGGGGTTTGCGACCAGTCGGAAATCGCGAAATGTCATAGATACACGTTTCGTGAATTGCGGGTTGCA
>JBAZZO010000014.1 GCA_041658765.1 Coriobacteriia bacterium
TGACCAGCGGGAATACGGACGCCTAGATACACGCCGTTTCTGCGCATGATCGCTCGTCTTCGCAGCTTAGACCCATCAAACGCGGACTATTCGCGGGAGTTAGCTGCGGAACCCAGGACATAGGGCGAAACGGAGACGGAGGTCGCCGGCACGCCGTCCTCGTACGTTTTGACCGTTTGCCCGTTTCCCGCCATGCACTTCCAACCGCCTGCGGTCGTAATGCGATTCACGCGGCCTTCGGAAACGTAATAGAGATTATCTTGGGGATCGACCGCCACCGCCCATGAGTAGGTGTTACTAAGCCGCCCGGTGCTACCATCAGTCGGATCGATGAGCCATAACCCTCCGTCCGCGCAAGAGGTGAACAAGCGACCCGAGGGCATCGCCGCGAGGTCGCGCACGTGCAGACCCGCGACCGTCGAGATAAGGTCGGGGTCGGGCCTCAGGAACCCGCCGTCGCCCTTGACGAGCAGCCCGGGATCCTGAGGGCTCAAGGAGTGCTGAGCGGAGAGCGTCCAACCGCGTGCGAGCGTGCCTCGCTCGGCGGAGTCCGGGGCCGAGTCCGGTGTGGCAGGCGCTGGGTCGACATGCACGCGCATACGGCTCCAGAGCGTGTAGCGCGGACGAGCGGCTACGTCGGTCGGCAGGATCCCGAATCCGCCGAACGATGCGTTGACCCCGATGTTGTTCGTGCTCCAGGGGTTGTTGCGGTTGCGATAGTAGACCGCGCGGTAGACGTATCCGACCTCGACGATGGCGATCTGCGGGCTGGCCGCGACACGCCCGCGGAAGTCGCGCCCGTCCCAGGTCAGCGACACCGCATCCGGCACGCCCGATGCGACCGGCAGCGTACCTCCAAGCTCTCTGCCGGCGACCCGGACACGTACCACGACCGACTCCACGCTGGCCGGACGTGAGGGATCGGAGAGCGGTACCTCGAAGACGGGCAAACCTCCCGGCGTCCGGCGCGACTCGTAGTGCAGGCTCATCTCCGTGCCGGGAATCGGAACGTCTTCAGAGAAAGTGCGGTTGCGCCGGTCGACACTCGAGCCGACGCACTGCTCGCAGGGAAGGTCGCTGCGATCCACATACGACTCGCTCGGGATACCCGGCGCACGCGCATCGTCCGGCGGTCCGTAGGCGAAGTTGAAGTCATACGTCGAGAAGTGGTCTGTGACGACTCGCATGGATCGCTTCCCCGGCGTGAATCGAGCAGGGTCGTTGAGGCCGGCCGCGTCATCGACCGTCGCGCCATCGCCGTCCATGTCGTCGGCGACCCCGTCCCCCGTCGCGTCCACCCCGTCGACGGCACCGTCCCCGTTCCCGTCCACCAGCGCGACCACGTAGCCGTCCGGGCACGGCACCCAGATGCCACGGTCGCGGTCGAGGTAGCCCACCGGCACGGGCTCGCCGATGGCGAAGCCGAGGAAGTCGTCGACGTAGATCGCGACCGGCTTGGAGAAGCGCACGCTCGTCGCCTCGTCCGCGGAGATGTCCACGCAGTAGGTGTAAGCCGATAGACGCGGCAGTGCTGCGGGCATCGCTGTCTCGGTCGCGAACTCGGTCGCGCGAAGTGTTATGGCGGATAGCGCGACCTCGCCTCCCGAGGGCGTGCGGGCGTACGCGCGGGTATCACCGGTGATGGCGACGGCACAGGACCGCGTACCGTCCTCGTCACTGACGGGGGTCGAGACGTGGACGGCCACGTCTGCGGCGCTGCCCGTGTACGTCACACAGGTAGCTGCGGTGTCCGCGCGCACGAGGTCGACATCGGGCGCCGCCACGACCTCGTTCCACCCCACCGGCACATCGCGGAATGCGGAGATGAAGCCGGATCTCGTGTAGTCCAGGGTCAGTGACCCGCCGCCATGCACCGGGATCGCGAAGCGGCCACTCGAGTCGGTGCGCACGCTGCCGTATTCGCCATGTCCGCGCACGACCGCCTTCACGTCCGCCAGCGGGATCCCGTCCGCATCCCGCACGAGGCCGGTGATGACCGAGAACCGTGGTGAGTAGTACGAACCCACTCGCGCATCGGAAGGCGTCAGACCGAGGTACTCCTCACCTAGACTCCCCGCCGGCATCGCGGAGACGGGCACGGCGCGCAACACGAGCGTCTTGCTCACCTCGCCTGCGGCGTTGCGTGCGACGACGGTGTATGTCGTGTCGACGACAGGTGAGACGGCACGTGTGCCGCAGGCCGACACCGGCCCGATGCCGGGAGAGAGCACGACGCTGTCGGCGCCCTCACTTCCCCAGAAGAGAAGGATGCTGCCCCCGCTCACGATGTAGTCGGCCGAAGCGGCAATCGTCACTCGAGGCGGAGCGAGCAGCACCCGCACGTCAGCGGTCGCGCTGTCCGAAGCACCCTCGTCGTCGGTCACGGTCAGGGTGACGGTATAGGTGCCGGGCAGCACGTAGGTGTGGCTCGCCACCTGACCGGTTCCCTGCTCCCCGTCACCGAAGTCCCAAGCGTATATAGTGATCGCACCGTCGGAATCGAGGCTGCTGGCGGCGTCGAAGCCCACGGTGAGCGGCGCGAAGCCTTCGGCGGGATCGGCGGTGATGGAGGCGCGCGGGACTGCGTTGACGGAAAGTGCACAACTCGCCGATGCCTCACCGGTCTCGTTGCGGGCGAGGAGTGTGTATGTCGCGTCCTCGCCCGGCGACACGAGCATGCTTCCCGTCGGCGGCACGGGGCCGACCCCGGACAGGGTTAGTTCGCTGGCGTCGACGGCCGACCATGAGAGCAGGGCGGAGCCGCCCGCGAGGATGCGCTCGGGGGAGATGGAGATGCTGGCGACAGGAGCCGGGAGCGCAACGTGGACGGACGCCGTGGCGCTCGCCTCGCCCGAAGCGTTGCGTGCGGTCACCGTGTACGTGGTGTCGAACAGCGGCATAATGGCGATCGTTCCCGAGGAAGCCACCGGTCCGATGCCAGGCTCGATGACGACACTCTGAGCACCCGTGCTGCCCCAGGAGAGCAGCGCGACCCCGCCACGGACGATCGTCGGGGGTGAGACGGCGGCCTCCACCGTCGGGGGTGCGAGCAGCACACGCACCGCGGTGCTCGTTGTCCCCACCGCTCCGTGCTCGTCCGTCACGGTCAGTGTCGGATGGTACTCGCCCGGCGTCGCGTACGTGTGCCACACCACGGTCGCCGTGGAGTCGATGCGGCCATCGGGCTCGACGTCCCACGCGAACGTGAGCGCATCGCCCTGAGCATCCGTGCTGTGCGAAGCGTCGAGGAAGACCGCCAACGGCGCGAATCCGGTATCGGGCGAGGCACTCGCGCGGGCGGTCGGGGCGGTATTCGAGTACGCGCGTACGGGGGTGAAGGATAGGAATGGCGCATACGCGCTTGCACGGTGTGTGCTGTGCTCGTAGGCGCGCACGGTGAAGCGATATTCGCTCCCGTAGGTGAAGCGCACCGCCCCCGGAACGCTGAACGTCGTGGCCTGCAGCCCATCGCGGCGGAAGACGTTATCGCCGCTCTTGGTCTCGATCCTGATCTCGTAGCGCGTCGCGCCAGGAACGGGAAGCCAGGAGAACGTCGGAGAGACGGTGAGCACCTCGCCGGCCGGCGCGACCAGCTGCGGCGTCGCGAGATCCTCGATCTTGTAGTTCTCGCGACCCCACGTGTCCGCCACGGCCGGAGGCGGCACGAGCATCGCGAAAGTGAGTAGCAGCGCCAGGACACGACGGAACGGCATGTGACGACCCCCTTTGCGCGACCGACCGTCCCCTCGGCAGCCGCACGACTCCCCGATTCCGTCATCCTGCATCATCCAGGCAGGTCCTGTCAGTGACCCACATCACAGAACGGCGAGTTTCTCGGGAAACCGACGAACGGTATGATTCGCGCGATGGGCGCTCCGGTTCCGCCAGCGGCACCCTGGTCTTCTCCTACAACACCGACTTCGCGCTCTCGAGCATGGGCTGCGCAGGGACGGTGCAGGCGCTGTCCTACGACGCGGACGATCTGCTCACCGGCGCTTCTCCCTTCGCGATCTCCCGTACCGCCATCGCCGGTCTCCCGACCACCGTCACGGCCCCGGGGCTCTCGCTCTCCCGCTCCTTCTCTTCAAGGTAGCGTGAGGCTGCGCTCGCGGAGTCACGCCGTGTGCGGCTTCGCGCCCACCTCGGTATCGTAGGCTGCCTGGGCGCGGAGCCAGTAGCCGTTGGACAAGCCGAAGAACCTGCAGAGGCGCAGATCGGTGTCCGCGGTGATCGCGCGCCTACCGGCGACGATCTCGCCGATGTGCTGTGCCGGCACGCCGATCTCCTTGGCGAGGCGGTACTGGGAGAGACCCATCGGTACCAGGAACTCCTCGCGCAGGAGCTCGCCGGGGGTCACTGGCTTGAGCTTGGGCACCGTCATCACCTCTTCTCGACCCTACCCCCGCGACAGCGCCGCGTCGACCTTCGCGATGAGCTCCGCCGTATCGCGGTAGAGGTTCTCGGCGTATTCCCCGAGCGACTCGCGCGAGAACGAGTCCATCTCCGGGTCGCCGAACTCGTAGACGAACGAGTCGCGCAGCCCCAGGTCGAGCCGCTCCCACATCGAGGACGACTGGAGCGTCACCGCCACGCGGCACTCGTAGACCTTCGAGCGCGAGGACTCCCCGCTTCCGTCGAGGAAGACGCGCCCGCCATCGACGAGGCGCGCCCACGGCGGGTCGATGCGATGCCGCGCCATCAGCTCCCGCTCGAGGGGATGCGGGTAGATCACGAGCGTGCGACCGCGTTCGCGCGCGTACTCCGCGAGCGCCTCGATCGCGGCCTCGCTGGCGACGTGGTACGGATTCCCGAGATGATCGCCTCGCCGGATCGCCTCCGCATCGTCGCACTGGTAGAGACCGCCGCGGCGCGCCCACTCCCCCGACGAGAAGAAGCCGATGTCGTAGCGCGGCTCGCCCGGCTCCAGATCGATCGTGTCGAGCAGGTACTCCTGCCCGCGGTAGAGGACCTCGCTCGCCTTGAAATGCCCCTCCGCGCGGTAATGCTCCACCTCGGCGAGATTCACCTTCGACGTGAGCACGACAGGCACGGGCAGATGGAAGTAGCGGCAGTTCCGGTAGAGCGGGATGTTCTGGAAGACGACGTAGACCTCGAGGTCTGTGTGCTCGTGGAGGAAGGTGGCCATCACGTACGGCCGCCGGTCGTAGAGGCCGAAGAGGTAGACGCGCTCGAGCCCCGGCGCCGCGCGCAGGTACGCCTGGATGTCGAGGAAGACTCCGCCGAGCCACGCGTAGCGCCTCGGGGACCAGTCGAGCAGCGCGCCGAGGCCGGCGAGCACGCCTCGCGCGTACCACCCGGCGCTGCGGCCGGGACGGCCGGCGGCCGGCACGCGATAGCAGCCGCGGCCGACGAAGTCGACGCCGGTCCCGAAGTGGTGGCGGACGAAGAAGCGGCGGTACTCGCGGAAGCGCGCGCTCGGCGCGGCCGGGTCGTAGACGGCGACGCGGTTCTCGAGCGGCTCGGCGCCGCGCAGCCGGCGCAGCGGCGAGAGCGTGACGGTGCGCAGGAACCGCGCGCGGTCGCGCAGCCACGAGCGCGGCCCGGGATCCGGCAGCACACGCAGCGCGAGCGAGCGCGCCATGAGGCCGGTGTCGTGGCCGCGCGAGATGGCGCGCCACACGAGACGCTCGACGTCGAGCCCCGCCACCGGCGCGCCTAACCCTCGGCGGGCAGGTCGAATGCGACGTCGTGGAAGCGCTTGCGCGTGTCGCGCAGCGACGGGAGCCGCTCGCGCAGGACCGCCGTGATGCGCTGCGCCGCGCGGCCGTCGCCGTACGGGTTCGCCACGCCCTTCGCCGCCGCGCGGACCGCCGGGGTGAGCGCGCGCTCGACGGCGGCGAGGATCGCGTCCTCGTCCGCCTCGCAGCGGAAGACGCTCGCGGCGGCGATGCGGCCGCGCTGGCGGTCGCCGACGTCGACGGTGGGGACGCCGAAGGACGGCGCCTCGATGACCCCGCTCGACGAATTGCCGACGACGACGTCGACCTGCGCGAGCAGCGACAGGTATCGCACGCTGCCGAGAGAGGCGTAGGCGACGGACCGGTCGGGGTTCGCGTCGAGGAAGGAGTCGAGCATCCGGTTGATCCCGCGGTTCCCGGGGTCGGCGTTCGGCCGCGTGAAGACGAGCCGGAGGTCGCAAGTGCGCTCGAGAGCCGAGAGCAGCGCCGCGAACTCCGTCTCTCCGCTCGTGGAGAGCGTCACCGGGTGGAACGTCACGACCGCGCTGCACGGTCCGAGCTCGAACCCGATCTCGCTCTCGAGCTCCTCGCGGGAAAGGCGCTCCACGTTCAGCGCGTTGTCGACTCCGAGCGCCCCGACGGCGAAGACGCGGTCGGGCTCCTCGCCGAGCTGGACGACCCTGCGCCGGTACGGCTCGGCCGAGGTGAAGTGGAGCATGCTCATCTTCGTGATCGCATGGCGCATCGCGTCGTCGATCGCTCCCTCGGTGAGTTCGCCGCCGTGGAGGTGCGCGATGGGGATGCGCGCGAGATGCGCGGCGACGGCCGCCGACAGCGTCTCGAAGCGGTCGCCCAGGAGCACGACGCAGTCGGGAGCGAGGCGCGCGAACGCGTCGGCGAAACCGATCACGCCGAGGCCGGTCGACTTCGCGGCGCCCACCTCGGTGTCGCTGGCGAGCAGCATCTCGACCCGCTCGTCGACCCTTCGCCCGTCCGCGAGGATCTCGTCGACGGTCATGCCGAAGGCCGGCGAGAGGTGCGCGCCGGTCGCCACGAGCAGGACGTCGAACGCCGGATCGGCTTCGAGCGCGTCGAGCAGCGGGCGGAAGAGCCCGTACTCGGCACGGGTGCCGGTCACCACACAGACGCGTTCGGCCATCTCCCCGCCTCGTCTCTCCGCCCCGCTGAGGGCGGCTCGTCTCACAGCTCGATCGGTTCGTCCGGGTCGAAGTCGCGCCGCGCGATCGTCCCGACGACCTCGTCCAACAGCATCGGGCTGATGCCCGTCCCCGGCCTCTTCACCGCCAGGTCGGCTTCCACGAGGACGTCACCTTGGCGGATCCGCCGCGCGGCGACGATGCTCTTGCGAGCCACCGCGGCGTTGCGCACCTCCGTCGCGCTAGGCACCTTGACGCCCGTCCCTAGCGCGACCTCGATGTCGCGGATCGCCGCGACCATCGCGGCGAGCTCCTCCGGCTCCGCGCTCGCCGGATGGTCCGGGCCGGGCAGCGTCCGGTCGAGGGTGAAGTGCTTCTCGATCATCACGGCGCCGAGGGCGACCGCAGCCACCGCGACGTGGGTGCCACGCGTGTGGTCGGAGTACCCGACCCGCACGCCGAAGGCATCGCGGATGGTGTTCATCGCCCGCAGGTTCACCTCGACCATCGGCGTCGGGTACTCGGTGGTGCAGTGAAGCACCGTCACGGCGGAGGAGGGAAGGCCGTCGGCCTTCAGTACGTGGAGCGCCGCGCCGACCTCGTCGAGCGTCGCCATCCCCGTCGAGAGGATGACCGGGCAGCCGAGCTCGCCGACGCGCCGAAGGTACGGAAGGTTCGTGAGCTCGCCGGACGGGACCTTGATCATCGGCACGCCGAGCCCGTCGAGCAGATCGATCGCTTCGAGATCGAACGGCGACGAGAGGAAGGTGATGTGCCGTTCCGAGCACCTCGCCATGAGCGCGATGTGGTCGGACTCGGTGAGCTCGAGGCGTTCGAGCATGTCGTACTGCGACTCGTCGTCCCCGGTCGTCTCGACCTGGTAGCCGGCCTTCGGCGCGATGCGTGTCAACAGCGTCGCCGCTGAAAACGTCTGGAACTTCACGGCGTCCGCTCCGGCCTCGGCCGCCGCGTCCACCATCTCGAGCGCGCGAGCGAGCGAGCCGTTGTGGTTGACGCCGGCCTCGGCGATCACGAGCACGCGCGAGCCGGTGCGCTTGCGGGCGTCGCTCATCGACTACCTCCCTCGGTCGGGCGGTCCCACACCGGGCGGCAGGGATTCCCGTAGGCGATGACGCCCTCGTCGATATCGTCGACGACGGTGCTCCCGACGCCGACGACCGAACCCGCGCCGATGCGCACGCCCTGCTTGACGGCCGAGCCGGTGCCGATGTGACTGCGGTCCCCGACCTCGACCATGCCGGAGAGCGCGGCTCCCGGCGCAATGTGGGCGAACCGGCCGACGCGGCAGTCGTGGTCGACGACCGCGCCGGTGTTGACGATCGCGCACGCCCCGATGACGCTGCCGGGACCTACCGACGCGTTCGCGGCGACGAAGACGCCTTCCTCTAGCGTCGCAGCGGGCGAGACCCACGCGCGCGGATGCACCACCACGGGCAGGCTGCACCCGGCCGCTTTCGCAAGATCGAACAGGCGCACGCGCGCGGCCGGATCGCCGGTCGATCCCAAGGCGATGACGCACGCGCTCACGCCTTCGGCCACCAGCCTCGGTAGGTCCTCGTCGCCGCCGACGACCGGGACGCCGAGCACCTCCTCACCCATACGTGAGGGCAGATCGAGCACGCCGAGAGGCTCGAAGACACCGCCCGCGCGCAGCGCGTCGACGACGACCTTCGCGTGGCCGCCTCCGCCGATGACGATGATGCGCTCCACCGAGCTCCCCCCTCGCCCGCCGCTAGCCGCGGCAGACGTCGCGCACGACCCGCGCGACGCGTTCGACGTCGGTCCTTGTGAGGTTCGTGCTGCACGGGACGTTCAGCACGCGCTCCCAGAACCACTGTGCCCGTTCTATGCCCCACGCACGCGCGGCACGGTACGGCGCCTGGCGATGGTTGAGCTCCCAGACGGGGCGGCTCTGTATGCCCTCCTCGTGCAGCGCGGCCATGACCTTCTCGCGATCGGCTCCCGCCTCGTCCGGCTCGATGAGCACCGAGTAGAACCAGTGGTTCGAGCTCGTCCCCTCGGGCACCCCGAGCACCGATACCCCCGGCACGCTCTGGAGCGCATCGACATACGCCGCGTGGTTCTCCCGTTTCACCTTGATGTAGCGGTCGAGCAGCTCGAGCTGCGCGAGGCCGATCGCGGCCTGGACGTTGGTTAGGCGGTAGTTGTAGCCGACCTCGTCGTGGATGTAGCGGACCGTGTCGGCCTTCGCCTGCGTCGTGAGGTGTCGCGCGTGCTGGGCGAGAGCCGCGTCCGGGCTGACGAGCATGCCGCCGCCGCCCGAGGTGATGATCTTGTTCCCGTTGAACGAGAAGGCCCCGAAGGTCCCGACCGAGCCGGTATGGCGTCCCGCGAGCGGGCCCGCGGTCCACGTCGAGCCGATCGACTCAGCGGCGTCCTCGACGACCGGCAGCCCCCAGACGTCGGCGATCTCGAGCAGGGAGACCATGTCGCACGGATTGCCGAAGACGTGCACCGGCATGATCGCCTTGACGACGCACCCGGTCGCGCGATCGACCACGCCGCGGTCCGTCCTCTCGCACTCGGACTCGAGGAAGCCCGCCACCTTCGCCGGGTCGATGTCCATGAAGCCGTCGCAGTCCATGAAGACCGGCGACGCGCCGGTGTAAGCGACGGCGTTCACGCTCGCGATGAAGGTGATCGTCGGGACGATGACCTCGTCGCCGGGACCGACGCCGAGAGAGAGGAGCGCCACGTGCAGCGCGGCCGAGCCGCTCTGGCACGCCACGGCGTTCGGCGCGCCCGTTCGGTCGCACATCGAGTCCTCGAAGGCGGTCACGAAGCGGCCGGCGGTCGAGACCCAACCGGTGTCGAGGCACTCCTTGACGTATCTCCATTCGTTGCCGCCGAGCACGGGCTCGCTCAGCGGGAGGAACGGCGCGTCAGACATTGTAGAGGTCCCACTTGTAGCGGCCGAGGTTCGCGGGGTCGCGGAACCACTCCACGGTGCGCTCAAGCCCTTCGCGCAGCGTGACCTTCGGCTCCCACGACGTGAGCGAGCGGATGAGCGTCGTGTCGGCGAGCAGCCGCTCGACCTCGCTCTTCGCGGGGCGCAGGCGCTCGTCCTTCGTCGTGACGGTCGCGCCCGGTCCCGTGATCGCGATGAGCGTCTCGGCGAGCTCACCGACGGAGATCTCCTTGCCGTTGCCGATGTTGACCTCGCGCCCCACGGCTTCGTCGCACTCGGCGAGGGCGATGAAGCCCGCGCACGTGTCGGCGACGTAGTTGAGGTCGCGCGTCGGGCTCAGCGAGCCGAGCTCGATCGTCTTCGCCCCTGAGAGCAGTTGCGTGACGATCGTCGGGATGACGGCGCGGGCCGACTGGCGCGGGCCGTACGTGTTGAACGGCCGCGCGGTGACGACGGGCAGGTCGAAGCTGCGGAAGAAGGACTCGGCCATCTTGTCGGCGCCGATCTTCGACGCCGAGTACGGCGATTGCCCCTGCAGCGGGTGGTTCTCGTCGATGGGAACGTAGCGCGCGGTCCCGTAGACCTCCGAGGTCGAGGTGACGACGACGCGGGCCGTTCCTTGATCGCGCGCCGCCTGGAGCACGTTGAGTGTGCCGCGCACGTTGGTGTCGACGTACGAGTCGGGCGAGTGGTACGAGAACGGGATCCCGATGAGCGCAGCGAGATGGAAGACGACGTCCACGCCCTTCATCGCCTCGCGCACGCCGTTGGGATCGCGCACGTCTCCGGCGAAGACGTCGAGGCCGCGCAGCGTGTCCGCATCGAGCGTGTCGAGCCATCCCCACGAGTTGAACGAGTTGTAGAAGACGAACGCGCGCACGTCACACCCGTGCGCGAGGAGCGATTCCGTGAGGTGGCTCCCGATGAAGCCGTCCGAGCCGGTGACGAGCACCTTCTTGCCGCGCAGATCCATGGGTCGACCCCTTCCGTCACCGATGATTGTACGGGTCGGACCGCGTGCGTGCGACCATCGCGGCGTGACGGTGGAGCGACGGCACGGTGACGGCGCCTAGCATGGTCGCCGACGCACTCTCGAACGCACGACCGCGAGCCGCGGTATACTTCATGTGATCCCACAGCCTCGATGGCCCTTGGATCTGCGACTCGGAGGGACCATGGATTCCGCGACCGACATCATAGCCGCGATCACCGGCGCCACGCCTGAGTACGAGCGGCGCTACGGCGTACTTCGTCTCGCGGTCTTCGGCTCGATGGCGAGGGGTGACGCGCTCCCGGATAGCGACGTTGACGTCCTCGTCGAGTTCGAGCGGTCGTCTTTCGACGCATACATGGACCTCAAGTTCGGTCTTGAGGACTTGATCGGCAGACGGGTCGACCTGGTGATCGCGAGCACGCTCAAGCCGCGCATCCGCGATCGCATCCTGGCGGAGGCCCGCTTTGTCGCGTGATCCGCTCGTCTTCCTGGACGACATCCTCGATTCCGCCGGCAGGATCGCGGAGTACCTTGCCGGCATCGACCGCGATGCGTTCGCTGGCCAACCTCTGCTGCAGGACGCCGTCCTCCGGAATCTCGAGGTCATCGGTGAGGCCGCCAAGCAGCTGCCCGACGACATCAAGGCGAAGATCGAGGGTGTCGAGTGGCGCAAGATGTCCGGGATGCGCGACGTCCTCATACATGAGTACTTCGGGGTGGACCTGGACATCGTCTGGGATGCCGCGACGGTCAAAGTGCCACTCCTGGCGGAGGCGGTCCGCGCGTACCGCGCCTAGCGCTCCCCGTGCTCGAAGCCGGTGTCGTCCGCCGTGTGGCCGGCGGTCTCCTCGGACTGCGCCGCCAGCGCGGCCTCCTCGTCGGGGGCGAGCCGCCCGCGGCGCGCCCGCACGCAGTCGAGCGTCTGCCGCAGCTCGCGCGGGGTGATGACGTCGAGCGCCACGAACGCGGCGAGACCGATCACGAGGACGACGAGCTTCAGCGCGATCGTCGCGAGCAGCGGGAGCCCGAGAGATGTGACGCCGAGACCGGCGGCGAAGACGCCGAGGAAGATCGCGGCGGTCTTCGCGAGGCGCGCGTCCTCGAATCCGACCGGCGAGAACCGCCCACTCACCACGCGGGAGATCGCGGCCATCAGCAGGTAGGCGGCGAAGGTGTTCCATGCCGCGGCGAACATGCCGTAGCGCGGGATGAGCCACCAGTTCAGCCCGATGTTGAAAACTGCGGCGATAGCCGAGATGAGCGGCACCCAGCCGGTCTTCTTCGCGTAGAAGATGCCGGTCGACAAGACCGAATACATCGCGAAGCCCCAGTACCCGGCGACGACGATCGGCACGACGCCGGCGGCCTCGTGGTACCGGCTCGCGGCGAGGAAGAGCAGCAGCTCGCGAGCGAGGAGCATGAACGCCATGCCCGCCGCCGTCACGACCGCCGCGTACACGGTGGTGAGCCTCGGCAGCATCTTGCGCCCGTCCTCGCGGCCGGCGAGGTCGTAGTAGATCGGCCCCCACGCCTGGTTGATCGCGACCGAGACCAGGTTCATCACCATGCTGATGTTGTAGGCGAGCGAGTAGAGGCCGACCTCGCGCAACGAGGTGTAGCGCTCGAGCATGTAGCGGTCGGCGAAGGTGAGTATCCAGCCCGCGAAGAAGTGCGGCACCAGCGGGAGGCCGAAGACGAGCGAGCGGCGCAGCCACTTCCACGAGAACGCCGGCCGCATCTCGCGCGCGAGCAGGACGAGCGCGGGCAGCGCAAGCAGCATCGCCGCGGCGAGCGTGCCCTTGAGACTCCCGAGCGCCCCTTGGCGCACCGCCACGACGAAGTAGAGCGTGAAGGCGGTGTTGAGCGCGAAGCTCGTCAGCTGGAACGCTGTGTGCGTCGCCGCCTGCCCGCGCGCGCGGTTGACCGCCTGCAGCAGTGCGAGCGGCAAGCCCAGGTACGCCGTCGACAGCGCGACGACCAGGTACGGGTTGAACGTGAACGCCTTCGAGCGGATGAGATGCGGGGCGGCGGCGGGTCCGAATACCATCGCGAGCCCGAAGAGCACGCCCGCGAAGAGCATCACGAACGCGACGACGCTGAAGAGCAGGGAGCGGATCTCCTCTTCGTTCCCTTCCGTCTGCGTCGCGCGGAAGTACAGCGTCAGCGAGCCGTTCTGCCCGACGAGCATGATGGTGCCGACCATCGACGTGACCATCGTGGCGAGCGACATGAGGCCGTAGTCGGCCGGGAGCAGGAAGCGAGTGTAGATGGGGACGAGGATGATGCCCGCGGCCTTCGGGAGCATGCTCCCCAGGCCGTAGACCGTGGTGTCCTTGAAGGCGCGCTTGATCTCCTTGAACACGCGGCGTGCGTCCCCTCTCGCGGCGTCGTCTCGCCGAATCCTACCATCCGAACAGGCCGGGGCGCCCCCGGGCGTCACCGAGACGTGATGAGGCGGGGCGGGAAGGTAAGCCCCTTCGGGCGAGCTCCGCGCCACGGCCGAGCCCTGCGGTCTCGGCCTGCGCTCCGGATCGCCCGTCGGGACTCACCTTCCCGCCCCTGGTGAACGCGCTGTGAGTCGGGATATACAGACTGTGATCGCTCTCGAGCATATCTCGCGCGGCCCAACGAAACCGCTGGTGAGCGCGGGATTACGGAGACCAGCCGTCCGAGACGGTGACGTCTTATGCAGAAAGTGGCAGTCTGTGCACGTGGATAGTGCAGACTGTCCAATCATTGTTCGACGCGAGACAGCGGGGTTCAATTGCAGGGATCGTCGTAGTGGCGGGCGGCAGGTAGGGGGACCTCATGCAGGCGCAGTTGGTTTCCTCGGTTCTCGAGCCGGGAGTCAAGCGTGTTGGAGTATCCACAGACCGGGAACGGCGCAGGGCATGACTGTGCCAGCCAGGGAGCACGCACAACCATGCACGCGATCGGCCGTAGCGGCGATCGCGTGTGCCGCCGCCTTCCTTGTCCTGTGCGCCCTCCCCACAGAGGCCGCCGCCTTCTCGCTTGCCGGTACGGGCCAGAGCCTGGGATCGATCCCTAACGGCGTAGGCTCTATCGCGGTTGGCGACATGGACTCCGACGGGGATGCAGACATTGTGGTCGCCTCCCAGAGTCGGGGAGCCATCATTGAAATCTATCTGAACGACGGACACGGTTCGTTCGCAAGTACGGAGGACACGTTCCCAGTGACAAGTGACCCAAACCCTCTCTGGAACTTCGGAATCGTTCTCCGGGATTTCGATAAGGACGGACGACTTGACATCGCGACGGCAGACGCATGGCGTGGTGTGAGCGTCTACACGAACTCCCCGGGAGGCGACTTCAGCCTGTCTCAGACAATCCTGGTTCCCGCTGTGAATGAAGTGAAAGGGATCGATGCCGCCGATATCGATCTTGACGGGGACGACGACCTTGTCTTCGGCGGCCACAACGGCGACCCCGATCGTGCCGACCGGGTCTACCTGAACAACGGGTCTGGTCGTTTCACTGACTCGGGCCAACGAATCGGCGACGATGTCACTTGGGACACCGTCTTCGGGGACCTCGACAACGATGGAGACCCCGACTACGTTTCCGTGAACCGATACCGCGAGAATCCGGCCAAGGTACACATCAACAACGGCAGGGGCGTGTTCTCTAACTCGGCACCTCTACCGACGACCCAGGACGACGACTCCTACGACGTCAAGCTGGCGGATCTGGATCTGGACGGCCTGCTTGAGGTAGTCGTCGCCGACTCATTCGATCCCGTGCATTCCTCTACGAGCAAGATCTTTCGGAACGGAGGCGCCGCCGGCTTCGAACTGATGGAAGGACTATTGAGTCCGGCGGGCTCCGAGGCGAAGAGCGTCGATGTCGTCGATCTCACCAACGATGGGGTTCCCGACATCGTCCTGGGCAACTGGAACGGGGGAGACGACCTGTGCCGAGGCGACGGTCAAGGCGGCTTCATCCGAGAGACGCTCGAAGGACTTCCCGCCCAGACTGTGGCGATCGCTGCCGCCGACTTCGACGGCGACGGCCGGATCGACGTCGTTACAGGTGATGCTCTCAGCGGGACCTACACGGTTCACCTGAACAATGAGGACTCCTTGGCACGCAACGCGCCTCCTGCTCCTCCGTCCGCTCTCCACGCTGCATCCCGCGACGCTAGGGTCCGCCTCTCCTGGGCACCCGGTTCCGACTCGATCACCCCCCCGAACGGCCTCACCTACAACGTCCGCGTGGGCACCGGCCCCGGGAAGAGCGATGTCGTTTCTGGTTGCGCGGCGAACGGGCCGGGACAGGTACACGTACTCTTTCGCGACCTGCGTCTTCCGGCGACGGGCACGTTCTACTGGAGCGTCCAGACCGTCGATGGGTCTTTCGCGCGATCGACTTGGTCGTCAGAAGCAACGTTCACGATGACGAGGCTAGCCCGGACTTCCTCCTCGTCGATCGTCAGCTATGGCGCCACCTACTACTTCACCGGCAACCTGACATCGAATTCGAGGCCACTGGCCGGGCAGCGGGTATTCCTCGAGAGGTCGGCCGACGGAACGTTCTTCTACGCGACCACCATCGCAGCCACCACGACAGCCACCGGCACCTTCTCCTTGAGCGCTAAGCCGACCGCAAGAACCTGGTACCGCGCGCGGTTCTCCGGTACGGCCACGCATATCGGCTCCGTGAGCACTGCGGCCGTAGTCTCCGTCAGAGCCTACGTGGGCACACCGGTCGCACCGTCGGCGATGTACCGCACGAGGTACTACCCGGTCTATGGCTACCTCAAACCGCGCCATACCCCGGGCACCTACCCGATGCGCATCTACAAGTACCGATACGTGTCGGGCAGATGGAGGAGCTACGGTTATGTGAAGGCCAAGGCGTACGACTACTCGTCCTACACGAAGTCCAAGGTCTTGGTGAAGTTGCCATACGGAGGCAGGTGGCGCCTACGGGCGTATCACCCCGCGGACAGCGGCCATCTCGCGAGCTGGTCGAGGGGCTACGATTACGTGACGGTGAGGTAGGAGCGGTACGCTGGTGGAGCCCTGGATCGGGACCCGGCGACCGAACGTACGAAGCCGTCCACGATAGCCCACCATTGACGTAGGTCGGAGAGGGCTGCGTCGAACCAGCGCATCAACACAGACGCGGCTTCGCCGCGCTGGTTATGCGCAACACGTTCGACAGACACATAGTTCGGAGGTACCCGTGCGCGAAGAAGTCGCTACCGATCTGCGGCTGTGGGACGGGTGGACGGACCTCCACATGTCGGGCACCGGCTACGACGTCGAGGGGTTCATCGCCAGCCCGGAGTCTCGTCCCTTCGACTGGGTGACACGCGAGGTCGTGGGCGACGTTGCCGGCAAGAGGCTGCTTCACCTGCAGCCCCACATCGGACTCGACACACTGCGATTCGCTCTTGCTGGCGCGGCGGACGTTACGGGCGTGGACTTCTCGCCACGCGCCGTAGCAGCCGCGCGCTCGATCGCGGCTCGGCTTGAGCTGCCCGTGCGGTTCGTCCAGGCAGACGTCGCGGAGCTGCCCGATGACGTGCCTGAGACGGCGTACGACGTCGTGTTCACGTCGTATGGAACCATCATGTGGCTGCCCGACTTGGACGGATGGGCCCAGATGATCGCGTCTCGGCTTGCTCCGGGCGGGGTGTTCCACATCATCGACGTGCACCCGTTCCTGACGGTCTTTGATGACGTAACGACGGAACCAGTGCTTGGCGTGCGCTATCCGTACTTCTCGCGGGAGCCTATTCGATTCGAAGAGCACGGCAGCTACACGGACCGAGAGGCTGACTTCGTCGCAGACTCCTACGCATGGCAACACACGTTCTCGGAGATTGTCGGCTCACTACTGAAGCACGGCCTTCAGATCCAGCGGCTACAGGAGTATCCGGTGGTGCCGTGGAAGGTGCTTGAGTTCATGGAGGAGGACGCAGACGGACTGTGGAGGATGCCGGCGGGCATCGGTGACATTCCCCTGATGTTCTCGCTCACCGCATGCAGGCCAACGACGACGCGCTGACGCAAGTCGGTCGCGCTGCGTAGGTTCAAGTTTGAACTGCACCACTTAGCTCTGCAGCGCGTTAGACACAACCGCCGACAGGCGCTGGCGTCCCACACAAGATACGCTATCATGTACCTGATAGCATCCATCATCTTGGAGGTCCGCGATGGCACCGCTCCGTCCATCCACTGACGTCCGTCCGGTCACGGAGTTCCGCGCACACGCTTCAGAGGTGCTGCGGCAGGTCCACTCTACTGGGCGTCCGCTGATTCTTACGCAGAATGGACGTAGCGCGGCCGTCCTCTTGGACGTCGACGTCTACGAGGATCTGCTCGACCAACTCGCCTTCATGAAGAGTGTCCAGACGGGACTCGCGCAGGCCGACGCGGGCCAGGTCATCGCGCACGAGGAAGTTGAGCGACGCCTCCGGGAACGCTATCTCAAGTGAGAGTCGTCTGGTCTTCGCTGGCCGATGAACAGGTGGACGAGGCGGTGGCGTTCATCGCCGCAGACCGTCCGGTTGCCGCTAGTCAATGGCTGGAGCGGCTTCTCGACCAGGTAAGATCGCTCGTGGCCTTCCCTGACAGCGGAAGGGTCGTCCCTGAACTGGAGCGCGACGAGGTCCGGGAACTCCTCGTCGACCCATATCGGGTTGTCTACAGGCGCGGCACCAACTTAGTCGAGATCGTCACCGTCTGGCATGCGCGTCGCGAGTTGCCCCTCGACGCGCTGGACTAGGGTGTGTCGAACCAGCGCTTCGACACAGACTGGCCGGCCCTCGCGTTCGGCGGAGAAGTAGCACGGACCTTGGAGGCAGCATGCGGCGACCGCTGATTGTCCTCTTCGGCACTCTCTTGACCTGCGCCCTGCTTCTTCCGTCGGTGGGATGCAGCGGCAACATGGAAGACTCCGTCTCCCGGGGCAGTCGCGAAGCGAGCGTCGCGCTCCCTCCGCACACTATCAAGACCGGCGGACGCATCGTGAAGGGGAGCAGTCCCGTCCTCTCCATCCGCCTGGATCGAGCCACGGCGTCGGTCAGCGAAACGATCACGGCGAACGTGAAGTACTCCAACGTGACGACGACAACCGCGGTCATCCTCTATGGGGGTGTTCACTACTTCTACGTCCGTGCCACGTCATCCACGGGGGGCGTCGTGTTCGACTCCTGGCCCTATCCGCCAGGGGCATCGCTTGTGGCGAACAGCCGGCGACTCGCGCCGGGAGAGACCATCTCGGGCTCGATCGGATTCCGCGTTGACGAGCCCGGAACGTACGCGGTCGTTGCCTACCTGGGCGATCGCGAGACCCCGTCAGTCAATCTCGTCGTCACCCGATAGCCCGCCGAACAAGCGCAACGCAGAACGCATGATGAGAGACATCACGCGCGTCGAGCAAGTGCTTCCAGCGGACGCGGTGACGGTTCGCGATAGACTAGACCGGTAATGACGCGCCGCTGAGGCGCAATGCGTTCGGCAACATGCGTGGCTCGCTCTTGTGAACTGGCGCTTGGGGCGAGTGATGCTCCCGCGTGAGCGAACAGCGGACACGATGCGGTCCCGGCTGTCGAAAGGGTGGTCATGCTCGGAGGTCTCATCGCAGCCGCGCTGCTATCCGGCGTGTGCGCACACATCGTGGGGTACGCCTTCGTGGCCCCCCGCGAGTCGATCCTGCGCTCCCGCGGGGGTGGACTGCTCTTGAGCGCATCCGTGCTGATGGCGCTCGCCATGCCGCCGATGCTGGCCCAGATGATCTCGGCGGAGACGATCGGCACATGGCCCGCGGGGTTGGGCGCCGATACGTACCACACGCTGTGGGTGGTGCTCGCGACGGCGGGGCTGCTCACAGGACTGCGTGCATGGCGCATGCGGTTCGGACGCGGCATCGCCGGCGCGTTCACGCTCGATGAGTCGCCGGCAGGCCGTGCGCAGGGCCAGCTGCCGCTTGCGGACTCGCTCCACGCCGCGCTGGACGTGCTCGCTCGCGAGACCCCCACCGAACGCGATATCGGACGCCTGGCCGACGCGATCCGCGCCGTGAGCTCGCGTTTCTGGCATCAGCTCCCCGAGAAGGATGGCGAGGTCTACAACCTGGTGCGCGGCCACGTGCCTCCGGAGGTCGCCGCCGACGTCACGCGCCTTCTGCTGGAAGGAGCGCAGCGGAGGCCGCGGGAGTAGGGCGAACCCGCGCGTCAACCAGAAAGGGCGCGCTGGGGTATGCTCTGGCCGTGGCGCGGGGAACGCCCCGCAGGTTTCGCGCGACACGTTCGACAGAACGATCCCCATAGCTGTGTCGCTCTCTCTGCGGAGACGGTCATATCGGCAGCACGCCGATGACATGGATCCATCTTCGGGAGGAAGGTCATGCTGAAGCCGAACATCGAACTGATCCGCGACGAAAGAGCCCAGGTGCTGCTGACCTGGCACAAGCCCGACGGCGAGGGCGGGACCATCCCCATCGCGATGGAGTTCTCGGACGCCATCGACGAGGAGACAAGGCAGCGGATCATCGCTGTATGTGAAGGCCCTGTCCGTGTGATGGAGGGTGGCACATCCCGAACGGCGCTCTCCGGAAGCTCCGCGCACTTCCTCGGTCTTCCCAAGGTCCTGACACGGTTAGGGTTCCGAACTCGGGCCTTCTAGCCATGCGAGAGACCGAGGGGGCATCTCGTGCGCGCCACGTCAGGCGCACCGGGACGATCCTGTGGGACGAGGCAAGCGCCTTCGTCGGCTTCGTACTCGGCTAGTCGGTGGAGCCGTGCTCCGCGCTTTCGCCCAGGAGAGACCCGAGCGTTATCTCGGACATGGCGTGCACGTCCCCGCGGCGCCACTCGCTGCTGCTGACGCGTATCGCTTCGTCGAGCGCGGGCACCGAGTCTGTGTCAAGCACCCTGAGCAGGTGCTTGAACTGTTCGTTCGTCATGACCAACAACCTCCGTCGCTTTCGCCCTTGCGTTCTCGCCGCTCGTCTGGTGGGTCCTTCAGCAAGCGATTCACAAAACTTAAGAAAGCAACTGCCGGGCCAGGTTGGGCGTCGCAGCATGCCGGAAGCGCTGGGGTTCGCGGTACCCTGGCGGGAGCTCCGTAGGGCGATCCGGAACGCAGGTCGAGACCGCAGGGCTCCGGCCGTAGCGCGGAGCTCGCCCGAAGGGGCTCCCGCTCCGGTGCGCCTCCCGCCCCCTCCGTGCTACCCTGGAGCCCGCCATGCGCATCCTCTACATCCACCAGTTCTTCGCCACACGCGAGAGCTCGCATCCCACCCGCTCCTACGAGTTCGCTCGCCGCATGGTCGCCGACGGCCACGAGGTCGTCATGGTGACCGGCGGGTCGCGACTTCCCGCACCTTACGGCGAGCGGCTCTTCGCGCGCCTCGACATCGACGGCATCGACGTGCGCTCGGTGAAGGGCGCGTACTCCAACCACATGGGCTACGGCAGGCGGATGCTCGCCTTCCTGCTCTTCGTCTTCGGCGGCACGTGGCTGGCGCTGCGCGCGCCGCGTCCCGACGTCGTCTTCGCGACGTCGACACCTCTGACCGCCGGCATCCCGGGCCTCGTGGCTTCGAAGCTTCGGCGTGTCCCGCTCGTCTTCGAGGTGCGCGACCCATGGCCGGAAGCGGCGATCCAGATGGGGGCGCTCAAGCGGGGCGGCCTCATCGCCAGAGTCGCCAAGCGGCTCGAGCGGCGCCTCTACCGCGACAGCGCGGCGGTCGTCGGGCTCTCGCCGGGCATGGTCGACTGCATCCTCGCCGAGGGGACCGACCCGGCGAAGATCCACATGATCCCGAACTGCTCCGACCTCGACCTCTTCCATCCCGGACCGAAGGACCCCGGACTCGAGGAGCGCTACGACCTAGCCGGCAGATTCGTGGTCGGCTACACCGGCGCGATAGGCCCCGCGAACGCGGTGGGGACGATCGCGCGGGCCGCGCTGCTCCTGAGGGACCGCGAGCGGCGCGACATCGTCGTCCTCGTCGCGGGCGACGGGAAGCGCCTCCCCGCCGTCATCGCGTACAAGGAGCGGCACACGCTCGACGGCCTTCGCATCATCGGCTCCGTGCCGAAGAAGGACATGCCCGCGCTCCTGCGCACCTGCGACGTCGTGCTGTCGCACCTAGCGAAGGTGCCGATCCTCTATACCGGCTCGCCCAACAAGCTCTTCGACGGGCTAGCGACGGGGAAGCCGATCATCGTCAACTCGCCCGGCTGGACGCGGCCGCTCGTCGTCGACAACGGCGCGGGCCTCTACGTACCCCCCGAGGATCCCCACGACCTGGCCGACGCGATCGAGAAGCTCGCCGACGACCCCGAGGCATGCGTACGCATGGGCCGCGCAGCACGCGCCCTCGCCGAGCGGGACTTCGACCGCGACGTGCTCGCGCGGCGGCTCACGGCGGTGCTGGAGGACGCGGCGAAGAAGCGGGGCGAAGCTTAAAGTCCCTACCGCAGCGGCAGGACCGTCGACGTCGGGTGCGTCGTGCGCCAGTCTTTGCCGACCACCACGAGCACGTCCGTCGTGAACGCGTACATACCCCGGCTCTCGACGGTCTCGCCGACTCCCAGCGCCCGGGAGACCATCGTCGCGGAAGGCGCATCGTGCTGGAAGACGATCAGCGTGTTCGCGTAGACGAACTGGTTGGCGTTGCCCACCTCGACGACGCGGTACCCTGCCTGCTCGAGCACGGACGCGGCCTCCTTGCCCACACCCGAGATGCCAGCGCCGTTGCGCACGGTCACGGTGATCCGCTGCGGCGCGCGGGCGCCCGGCGGTGTCGTGGTCGTCTCGATGTCCCCTCCGGTCTTGAGCGCCTGGATCAGGTTCGCCCGGACCGTCTCGTCCGTGATGATGTAGGGGCTGTGCCACTCGCCGATCAGCGTCGCGGCCTGAAGGTTCCCTTCGCTCATCCCGCGCATCGCCCTCGCCAGCGTGATGATCTCGCCGACGCTCATGTCGGTGCGCGTGTACCGTGCGAAGACGCGGACCATGCTCGGCAACCGCCACCAGTTGCCGACCCGCAGCGCTTGCTTGACCAGCGCCTTGAAGAACGTCTGCTGGTGGCGCATCCGCGTGAAGTCGGCGTCCGGGAAGTCGCGGCTGCGCACGTAGGTGAGCGCATACGTCCCGTCGAGCTTCTGGTAGCCCGGGTCGATGTGGTACGCGGAGTGTCCCGGGCTGAAACTGGCCGCCTTGCGGTCGTCGATCTCGAGGTCGACGTCGATCCAGATGCCGCCCATCGCGTCGACGGCTTCCTTGAACGCCCGGAAGCTCACCTCCATGTAGTGGTTGACCGGCGTGCCGAGCAGCTGCTCGACGGTCTTGACGGTCAGCGCGGCGCCGCCGTACTTGTACGTCACGTTGATCTTCCCGTGCCCGTGTCCAGGGATGTCCACCCGCGTATCGCGCGGGACCGAGATCATCCACACCTTCTTCGTCGCGGGATCCACCTTCGCGAGGATTATGGTGTCGGCGCGCGCGTCCGAGTCCCGGCCGAAGTAGTCGCTGCCGATCAAAAGCACCGTGAACGGCTTCATCGGCTCCGGCTTCGGCGCTAGGGCCTTGGACACCTTGGGGTCGGCCTTGACTGCGCGCTGCATGTCGGTCTCGACGCCGCGCATGAAGAAGTACGCCCACGCACTGCCGGCGAGGGCTACCACCATGAGCAACGCGAGCACGGCGAGCCCCGTGCGCTTGAGCGCGGTGTGGCGCCTCTCGCGATGTATGGGCAGCTCGGGTTCGGACTCGACGAGCCCGCGGCGCCGATCGCGCTCCGCGCGGCGGGCCCGCACCGCGGCATCCCGGTCGCGAGGGTCGCGCCCGCCTTTGCCGCCCGACGTGAGCATGCTGCCCGAATGCTTTCCCAAGCTAGGTCACGCCCCCGAATCGCCGCTCCATGGCGGCGACGATCGCCTGGGCGGCGTGACCGTCCCCGTACACGTCGGGATGGACCGGAGGGTACGTAAGGCCGGCCACGGCAGCGACGATGCGGTCCTCGTCGGTGCCCGCTAGGGTGTTCCACCCGAAGTCGACGGTCTCGACCCACTCGGTCGTGTCGCGCAGCGTCACGCAGGGGACGCCGAGGAAGTACGCCTCCTTCTGCATGCCGCCCGAGTCGGTGAGCAGCGCGGCTGCGTCGCGCAGCAGCGCGTTGGTCTCCAGGTACGGCAGGGGCTCCAGCGGCACGATACCCGGGAGCGTCTCGAGCAGCGGTCGCAGGCCGAACCCGTCGAGGTTCTTCGCGGTGCGCGGGTGGACGGCCCAAAGCACGGGCATGTCGAGCCTCCCGAAGGCGCGCACCACCGACGCGAGCCGCTCGGGATCGTCGCTAGTAGCCGCTCGGTGCAGCGTGGCGAGGTAGTATCCGCGCGGCTCGACACCGTGCTCCGCCAGGACGGCGGCGCCGTCGAACCCCTCCACGAAGAAGCGCGCTGTGTCGAGCATGACGTCGCCGACGAGCTCTACGCCCTCGGTGACGCCTTCGGCGGCCAGATTGCGCACGGCGACCGCCGTCGGACACAGTAGGAGCTCGGCGAGGTGGTCGACGAGGACACGGTTGATCTCCTCGGGCATCGTGCGGTCGAAGGACCGCAGCCCCGCCTCGACGTGCACGACGGGGATCCCCAGCTTCGCCGCGGCGAGCGCGCCCGCGAGCGTCGTGTTCGTGTCTCCGTAGACGAGCACCGCGTCGGGCCGGCGCTGAAGCAACAGGTCCTCGATTAGGGCGAGCATCTCCCCGGTCTGCTTCCCGTGACCGCCGGATCCGACGGCGAGGTCGACGTCCGGCTCGGGGATGCCCAGCTGCTCGAAGAAGACCGCCGACATGCCGTGGTCGTAGTGCTGCCCCGAGTGGACGAGCACCTCCTCGTGACCGGCACGCAGCGCGCGGCAGACCGGCGCGGCCTTGATGAACTGGGGCCTGGCCCCGACGACGGAGGTTATCAGCATGCTAGGCGAGCGCCGCGCGCACGACGCGCGCGACCTCCTCCTGCTGGGCGCGTTCGATCTCGGGGAAGAGCGGCAGGGCGAACGTCTGCGCCTGCGCCGCTTCCGACTCGGGCAGGTCGCCGACCGCGTAGCCGAGACCGCGGTAGACCTCCTGCAGGTGCAGCGAGAGCGGGTAGTAGATCGCGGTGCCGATGGACGCCTCCTTGAGCGCCTCCATGACCGCCTCGCGCTTCGGCGTGCGCACGATGTAGAGGTGGTAGACCGGCTCCCCACCCCCCCGGCGCACCGGCAGCGTCAACGGCGCGTCCGCGAGCAGCTCGTCGTAGACGGCCGCCGCGGCCCGGCGCGCCGCGTTCCACTCGTCGATGTGCGGGAGCTTCACGAGCAGGACCGCCGCCTGCAGCGCGTCGAGACGGCTGTTGTGTCCGAGGGTGTCGTGGAAGTACTTCTTCGTGGTGCCGTGGGTAGCGAGCTTGCGCGCATACGAGGCGAGCGCCTCGTCGTCGGTCGTCAGCATCCCGCCGTCGCCCGCCCCTCCGAGGTTCTTGCTCGGGAAGAACGAGAACGCCGCGGCGTCGCCGAGCGCGCCGGCCTTGACGCCGCCGAACGTCGCGCCGATCGCCTGGCAGGCGTCCTCGACGACCTTGATCCCGTACGCGTCGGCCAGATCGCGGACGGCGTCCATGTCGACGCACTGCCCGAAGATGTGGACCGGCATGATCGCCTTCGTCCGCGGCGTGATCGCGGACTCGAGCTTCGTCACGTCGAGGTTGTACGTGTCGCGCTCGATGTCGACGAAGACCGGCGTCGCGCCGACCCGGCTGATCGACTCGGCGGTCGCGAAGAACGTGAAGGGCGTCGTGACCACCTCGTCGCCCGGCCCGATGTCCAGCGACTCGAGGATGAGGATGAGCGCGTCGGTGCCGTTGCCGCACGCGACGGCGTAGCGGGTGCCCACGTACGCGGCGACGGCCTCCTCGAGCTCGCGGACCTTCGGGCCTCCGATGAAGCCCGCGTTCGTCAGGACCTCCTCGACGGCGGCGTCTATCTCCGGCTTCAAGCCGCGGTATTGGGCCTTCAGGTCGAGCAGCGGCACTCCCATGTACGGGCGCTCCTTCTAGGTCGGATGTCCCTCGTATGATGCCACGTGCGACGGCGGCGGGACGACGCCGTCAACGTCGTGTCACTCGTTCCCGAGCAGCTGCGCCGGGTCCACATCCCGAACGACACGCGCCGGCGAGCCCATCACGAGCGCGCGAGCCGGCACATCCCGGGTGACGACGGAGCCGGTGGCGACGAACGCCTCTTCGCCGATCTCGATGCCGGGCAGGATGTGCGCCCCGCCGCCTATCCGCGCGCCGCGGCGCACCGTGCACCCTTTGAGATGGGCGAACCTCTCCTGCGTGCGACCCATGTAGTTGTCGTTCGTGGTCACCACCATCGGCGCGATGAAGCAGTCCTGTTCGATGGTGACGTGCGCGGTGATGTACGCGCCGGTCTGCACCTTCGTCCGGGCACCGACGGTCGTGTCGTTCTCGACGGTCACGCCCCTCCCGAGCACGACGTCGTCGCCGATCGCGCAACGCTCGCGCACGCCCGCGCCGTCGCCGACGACCACCCTCTCGCCGAAGGTGCTGCCCGCCATGAGCACCGTGTGCGCGCCGACGGAGCATCCCGCCCCTAGCACGACGCCCGGGAGGTCGCCCGACTTCGCTGTCGAGCGCGCCGAGAGCTTCGGCCGCTTGCCCACGACCGCGTGGTCCGCGATCGTCACGCCGTCGCCGACGACGGCGCCCTCGCATATGTGGACGAAAGAACCGAGCGTGACCCCGTCGCCGATGCGCACGCTGGCGTCGATGATGGTGAAAGGCGACGGCGAGAAGTCCGCGCCGACCTCGGCGCTCGGATGCACGTAGGCCGTCACGTCACGCCTCCGCGGGCAGCGCGACGGGGGCCCCGCCGGCCGCCATCGAGGCGTCGACCGCCTCGAGCACGCGCACCACGCGCAGACCATCGCGCCCGTCGCTGCGGGGCGTGGCGCCCGTGCGGCAGCACTCCACGAAGTGGCCGACCTCTGTCGCGAGCGGCTCGCTCATCTTTATGAACGGCGCCGTCACCGCTCCGAAGCGCAGTGCGAGGTCCTCGCCGTAGCCGAGCGCCTCGGCGGGCTCGACGCCCTTGTCGTAGATCCAGACCTTCTCCGACTGCATGTCGTCGAAGACGAGCATCTTCTTCGTGCCGACGATGGTGAACTTTCGTACCTTGTGCGGATCGAGCCACGACACGTGGATGTTAGCCATGCGCCCGCTCGGGAAATGCAGGTTCGCGAAGACGGTGTCCTGGACACCGGCGTTGATGTAGGCGGCGCCGTTCGCCGAGACGGAGTCCGGCGCCTCGCCGAGCAGGTAGAGCACGATGGAGACGTCGTGCGGCGCGAGCGACCAGAACGCATTCTCCTCGGTGCGGACCTTCCCTAGGTTGAGGCGCTGGGCGTAGAGATAGAGCACGTCTCCCAGCTCGCCCGAGGCGATGCAGTCGCGGATGTGGTTGATCGCGGAGTGGTACTCCATGAGGTGCCCGACCATGAGCGTCAGACCCCGCTCGTCCGCGAGGGCGACGAGCGCCTCGGCGTCCGCGGACGTGAGCGTCAGCGGCTTCTCGACGAAGCAGTGCTTCCCCGCCTCGAGCGCGCGCTTCGCGATGGCGAAGTGCGTCGGCGCCGACGTCGCGATGACGACCGCGTCGACGTGCGTGCCGTCGAGCATCTCATCGAGGTCCGTCGTCGTCGGCACGCCGGGATGCGCGGCCTTCAATCGCGCGAGGTTGCGCTCGCTGACGTCGCACGCGGCGACGAGGTCCGCGTCCTCGAGACGAGCGAGGTTCCGCACCAGGTTGGGGCCCCAGTATCCGTATCCGACGACGCCGACGCGGAGCCGCTCGCCGCCCACTTAGAGGAGCACCACCTTGTCGCTGCTGAACGACTTGAGCGCGTTGCGCGTGTCGAGGATGAGCGGGGCGTGGCGAACGACCATGTCGTAGTCGAGGTTCGCGTGGTTCGTCACGACGAGCACCGCGTCGCAGCTCTCGAGCAGCTCCGGCGTGAGAGGCGCGCTGCGCATGACCCGCGAGTCCGCGAGGAACTCGGCCACATGCGGGTCGTGGTAGATGAGCTCGGCCTCCCGTTCGAGGAGGAGCTCGGCGATCCGTATCGCCGGCGATTCGCGCATGTCGTCGATGTCCGCCTTGTAAGCGACACCGAGCAGGAGCACCCGCGAGCCGGCGAGCGGCTTGCGGTGCGTGTTGAGCGCGCTCATCAGGCGTGTCACCACGTAGTACGGCATGTCCTCGTTGACCTTACCGGCGAGCTCGATGAACTCCGTGTGGAAGTCGAACTCGCGCGCCTTCCACGACAGGTAGAAGGGGTCGATGGGGATGCAGTGCCCACCGAGGCCGGGGCCCGGATAGAACGGCATGAAGCCGAACGGCTTCGTCTTCGCCGCGTCCACGACCTCCCAGATGTTGATGCCCATGCGGTCCGACAGACGGAGCAGCTCGTTGAGGAGCGCGATGTTGACGCACCGGAAGATGTTCTCGAGAAGCTTCGTCATCTCAGCGGCACGGGTGCTCGACACCGCTACGACCGTGTCGATGAAGCGCGAGTACATCTCGACCGCGTGCTCGGTGCACGCCGGCGTGACACCCCCGACGACCTTGGGAGTGTTGCGCGTCTGGTAGGTCGGATTGCCGGGATCGACCCGCTCGGGGCTGAAGGCCAGGAAGAGGTCGACGCCGACCCTGAGGCCACCCGCCTCGAGGATGGGCTGCACGACCTCCTCGGTGGTGCCGGGGTACGTCGTCGACTCGAGCGTGACGAGCATGTCCGCGTGCAGGTACGGGGTGATCGACCGCGCGGCGGCCTCCATGAAGGAGGTGTCCGGCTCCTTCATCGTGTCGAGCGGCGTCGGCACGCAGATGACCACGGCATCGCACCCGGAAGCCTCGGAGAAGTCGACCGTCGCGCGGAGGAACTCCTCTCTCACGAGCGGAGTGAGCACGTCGGAGGGCACGTCGGGGATGTAGCTGTCTCCCGCGTTGATCCGGGCGACCTTCTCCTCGGTCACGTCGAAGCCGACGACCCGGAAGCCCGCCTTCGCCATCTCGACCGCGAGCGGAAGGCCCACGTAGCCGAGTCCGACGACCCCGAGGACCGCGCTGCCGTCGGCGAAGCGCTCCTTCAGTCCCATTCGCTTGTGCCCCGCCCTTTCGCCGCCGGTTCCCGCGTGCTCATTTTATCGCAAACATGAGCTCGCCCGCGCAGGCGAGCTCGTCGCCCACGTGAGCTTGCGCGTCACCGAATCCGAGCGGGCCACGCGAGCGCGTGATGCGCACCTCGAGGCGAAGCTCGTCGCCCGGACGGACCTGCCGCTTGAAGCGGACCTTGTCGATACCCGCGAAGAGCGCGATCCTGCCTCGGTTCTCCTCCAGGGAGAGCAGCGCGACCGCACCGACCTGTGCCATCGCCTCGACGATCAGGACTCCCGGCATCACGGCATACCCGGGGAAGTGACCGGGGACCCAGAACATGTCGTCGCGCACCGAGAGCGTCCCGGTGGCCGCGACGCCCGGCTCGTACGACTCGATGGTGTCTACGAGCAGGAACGGCGCGCGATGCGGGATGATCGCCTCTATACCCTCACGATCGAGCATGTCTTCGACCTCCTCAGTCGGTCTCGTCGACGCGGACCTGCGCGCCTACGTCGCACAGCTTCTGAACGAATCCTTCGTAACCGCGCAGGATGTGGTGGATGTCGCCGACGACGGTCTCGCCGTCGGCCGCCAACCCCGCGAGGACGAGCGCGGCGCCCGCGCGTAGGTCCGGGCTGCGGACCGGGGCTCCCGAAAGCTGGTCCACGCCGCGCACGAGCGCGTGGTGCCCCTCGATGCGGACGTCGGCGCCCATGCGCGTGAGCTCGTCGGCGAACATGAAGCGGTTCTCGAAGACGTTCTCCGTGATCACGCTGTTGCCGCCGGCCATGGACATCAGCGTCATGAACTGCGGCTGCATGTCGGTCGGGAAGCCGGGGTACGGCAGCGTCGCCACGTCGACGGGAAGCAGAGGCCCCGTCCTCTCGATGAGCACTCCGTCAGCGAGCGCCTCGACGCGGCAGCCCGCCTGCTCGAGCTTCGCCAGCACCATCTCCATGTGGCCGGGATCCACTCCCCGCACCGTGAGCGGCCCTCCCCCGATCGCGCCGGCGACGAGGTACGTCCCCGCCTCGATCCGGTCGCCGATCACGGAATGCTGTGCGGGATGAAGGGTGCGCACCCCTTCGACGGTGAGCGTCTGCGTGCCGGCGCCTTCGATACCGGCGCCCATCTCGTTGAGGAACGCCGCGAGGTCCTGTATCTCGGGCTCTCGCGCCGCGTTCTCGATGGTGGTGGTCCCCTCGGCGAGCACCGACGCCATGAGCAGGTTCTCCGTCGCCCCCACGCTCGGGAAGTCGAGGACTACGTGACCTCCGACGAGACGATCGGCCTTCGCGTCGATGAAGCCGTGGCCACCACCGATCTCGACGCCGAGATGCTTGAGCCCGGAGATGTGCATGTCGATCTTGCGCGTGCCTATGTTGCATCCGCCGGGTAGAGCGACGTGGGCCACGCCGAGCCGGCCCAGCAGCGGTCCGAGGACGACGATGGAGGCGCGCATGCGCGCGACCATCTCGTACGGGGCCTCGTGCGAGGTCAGTTCCGTGGCGTCGACCCGAAGCGAGCCGTCACAGCGCTCGACGCGCACGCCGAGACCCGCCAGCACGTCGCACATCGTCGCGACGTCGGTGATGTCGGGGACGTTGCGGATGACCGAGACGCCGGGGGCGAGGATGGCGGCGGCCATGAGCTTGAGCGCCGAGTTCTTCGCGCCGCCGACGCGAACTTCCCCGCGCAACGGGCGCCCGCCGGTGATGCGGATGGAAGCCATGTCGCCAGCGTAGCACACGAAAGAGCGGCGACCCTCCAGGGACCGCCGCTCCGTCACCATCTTGTCGACGCGCTCAGGCGCGCTTCCCGCCGACCTTCAACTGCGCCTCGTACCACTTGAGGTCGCGCTCCGTCTCGGCGAGCCCCGGCTCGTCTTCCTTGGGCAGGTCCTTCAGACGCTGCACGACGAGATCGCGGGCATGCCGGGCACGCTCGACGTCGATCTGCGACGCCGACACCGCCTGGTCGGCGAGGACGATGACCTTGTCCTCGTGGACCTGCAGGTAACCACCGGCGATCGCGAACCACTCGATCTCGGACTCGCTGTCGCCGTAGCGCACGCGGATCTCACCCGGAGCGAGCACCGTCACGAGAGGCGCATGCAGCGGCAGGATGCCGATCTCGCCTTCGAGCGTCGGGGCGACGACCATCCGCACCTCGTTGGTGTATAGGATGCGCTCGGGCGTGACGATCTCGCATAGGAGGGTGCGTGCCATCTTCGCGTGCCCTAAGCCGTCGCCGCGAGCCCGGCGGCCTTCTCGAGGGCCTCCTCGATGGTGCCTACGTAGCGGAACGCCTGCTCCGGCACGTCATCGTGCTTGCCCTCGACGATCTCCGCGAAGCCGCGGATGGTGTCCTCGAGCTTGACGTACTTGCCCTCCATGCCGGTGAACTGCGCGGCGACGAAGAACGGCTGGGAGAGGAACTGCTGTATCTTGCGGGCCCGGGTGACGGCGAGCTTGTCCTCTTCGGAGAGCTCGTCCATGCCGAGGATCGCGATGATGTCCTGCAGGTCCTTGTAGCGCTGGAGGATCTGCTGCACGGCGCGCGCGACGCGGTAGTGCTCCTCGCCGACGACGTCCGCGGAGAGTGCGCGCGATGACGAGGCCAGCGGGTCGACGGCCGGATAGATGCCGAGCTCCGAGATGGAGCGCGACAGGACCGTCGTCGCGTCGAGGTGCGTGAACGCCGTGGCCGGCGCGGGGTCCGTCAGGTCGTCGGCCGGGACGTAGATCGCCTGGACCGAGGTGATGGAGCCGCGCTTGGTGGAAGTGATGCGCTCCTGGAGCTCGCCCATCTCTGTCGCGAGGGTGGGCTGGTAGCCGACCGCGGAAGGCATGCGGCCGAGCAGCGCCGAGACCTCGGAGCCCGCCTGGGTGAAACGGAAGATGTTGTCGATGAAGAGCAGGACATCCTGGCCCTGGTCGCGGAAGTACTCGCACGCGGTGAGCCCCGCGAGACCGACGCGGAGACGCGCGCCGGGCGGCTCGTTCATCTGACCGTACACGAGGCACGTCTTCTCGATGACGCCCGACTCCTTCATCTCGATCCAGAGGTCGGTGCCCTCACGGGTGCGCTCGCCCACGCCCGTGAACACGGAGGTGCCGCCGTGCGCCTGGGCGAGATTGTTGATGAGCTCCATGATGATGACGGTCTTGCCGACGCCCGCACCGCCGAAGAGGCCGGTCTTGCCGCCCTTGATGTAGGGCTCGAGCAGATCGACGACCTTGATGCCCGTCTCGAAGATCTCGGTCTTGCTCTCGAGGTCCTCGTAGTGGGGAGGCTCGCGGTGGATCGGGTACGAGTCCTCCGCCTTGACCTCGGGGCCGCCGTCGATGACCTCACCGAGCACGTTGAAGATGCGGCCGAGCGTCGAAGGCCCGACCGGCATCATCATCGGCCCGCCGGTGTCGATGGCGGACATGCCGCGGGTGAGACCGTCGGTGGAAGACATCGCTACCGCGCGCACGACGTTGCCTTCGAGGTGCGCCTGCACCTCTGCGACGAGGCGCAGGGTGCCGACGGGCGTCTCGGCGTCGACCGTGAGCGCGTTGTTGATCGACGGCATGGTGTCCGGCCCGAACTCGACGTCGATGACCGGGCCGATGACGCGCACTATGCGTCCGGCGTTCATAGGCGTTTCCTTCTCCTTGGGATCTGCCATGTCAGGCCTCCTCGAGTGCGGCCGCGCCGCCGACGATCTCGGCGATCTCGTTCGTGATGGCCGCCTGCCGGGCCCTGTTGTAGCTTCTGGTGAGCGTGGTGATCATCTCGCTGGCGTTATCCGTCGCGGACTTCATGGCCGTGCGGCGCGCGCCCTGCTCGGACGCGGCCGACTCCATGAGCGCGCGATAGACGAGCGTCTCGACATACGTGGGGAGCAGCCGCTCGAGGACGGTCGCGGAGTCCGGCTCGAAGAGGTACTCCGGCCGCACACCGAGGTCGCCCTCGGCCTCGTCCATCACCCGGTGCTCGATGGGGAGCAGCTGGTGGACCTCCGGCTTCTGCTCGGCGACGTTCTTGAAGCGGTTGAAGATGACGTAGACGGCGTCGAGCTCGCCCGCCGTATACGCGCCGATGACGTGCCCCGCGATGGAGTGCGCGTCGGCGAAGGTGGGCTTGTCCGAGATGTCGCGATACGCGGAGACCGGCTCCACGCCCCGATAGCGGAAGTAGCCGATCGCCTTCTTGCCGACGAGGATGAGGTCTGTCTCGACCCCGACCGCGCCCTCGTCGCGCACGATGTCTCCCGTCAGGCGCAGGATGTTCGCGTTGAACGCCCCGCACATGCCGCGATCTGACGTGACCGCGATGACGCACACGCGCTTGCGGTCCGGATGCTCCTCGAGCAGCGGATGCGAAGCTCCCTGCACGTAGCGCGCGACGTTGCCGAGGACCTCGACCATCGAGAGGGCGTAAGGGCGCGCGGACTCGATGCGCTCCTGCGCCTTCTTGATCTTCGCCGTGGCGACCATCTCCATGGTGCGCGTGATCTGGCGCGTCGACTCGACGCTGACGATGCGGTCCTTGATGTCGCGGAGGTTCGGCATGCCTGGCCCCTACGCCACCGAGAACGACTGGGAGAACTCTTCGAGCGCCTTGCGCAGCTTGGCCTCCGTGTCGTCGGAGATCACCTTCTCCGACGCGATAACCTTGCCGATCTCCGGGTACGCGCTCTCGACGAACTCGAGGAACTCGTCACGGAACCGAAGCACGTTCGCGACCTCGTAGCCGTCGAGATAGCCCTTTGTGCCCGCGAAGATCGCCATGACCTGGCGCTCGACGGGCATCGGCACGTACCGGCCCTGCTTGAGGAGCTCGACGAGGCGCGCGCCGCGCGAGAGCGTGGACTGCGTCGACTTGTCGAGGTCCGACCCGAACTGCGCGAACGCCGCGAGCGAGCGGTAGTTCGCGAGATCGAGCCGCAAGCTTCCGGCGACCTGCTTCATCGCCTTGATCTGGGCGTCACCGCCGACGCGCGACACCGAGATGCCGACGTTGATGGCGGGGCGCACGCCCTGGAAGAAGAGGTCGGACTGGAGGAAGATCTGCCCGTCCGTGATGGAGATGACGTTCGTCGGGATGTAGGCCGACACGTCGCCGGCCTGGGTCTCGATGATCGGCAGGGCCGTCAGCGAACCGGCGCCGTTGGCGTCGCTCATCTTGACGGCGCGCTCGAGCAGACGGCTGTGCAGGTAGAAGACGTCGCCGGGATACGCTTCGCGGCCCGGAGGGCGGCGCAGCGTCAGCGACATCTGGCGATATGCGACGGCCTGCTTCGAGAGGTCGTCGTAGATGCACAACGTCGCGGCGTTCTTCTCGTACATGAAGAACTCCGCCATGGCGCACCCGGCGAGCGGCGCGATGTACTGGAGCGGAGCGGGATCGGACGCGGTCGCGGAGACGACGATGGTGTAGTCCATCGCGCCGTGGTCCTCTAGCGTGCGCACCACGCCGGCGATCGTGGAGGCCTTCTGGCCGATCGCGACGTAGACGCAGACGACGCCCTGACCCTTCTGGTTGATGATCGTGTCGACGGCGATGGCCGTCTTGCCGGTCTGGCGGTCGCCGATGATGAGTTCGCGCTGACCGCGTCCGATCGGGATCATCGAGTCGATGGCCATGATGCCCGTCTGGAGCGGCTCGTGGACCGGCTTGCGCGCCACGACGCCAGGGGCCTTGAACTCGATCGGACGATGGCCCTCCGCCTGGATCGGGCCCTTGCCGTCGACCGGCTGTCCGAGCGGGTCGACGATGCGGCCGAGGAAGCCGGAGCCCGAAGGGACCTCAACGATGCGGCCCGTCGTGCGCACGGTGTCGTTCTCGCGGATGAGCGAGGTCTCGCCCAGCAGGACCGCACCGACCTCATGCTCGTCGAGGTTGAGGGCCATGCCGTAGACGACCTTGCCTCCGTCGCCGACGAACTCGAGGAGCTCGCCGGCCATCGCGCCCTTCAGGCCGTCGACGTGAGCGATACCGTCGCCGACAGCCATGACGGTGCCGACCTCCCGCACGTCCACCGCGGGGGTGAACGACGCCAACTGGGCCTTGAGGACCGAGTCGATGATGCTTGCGGTGATGTCCGCCACTTACGCCTCACCTCCCTGGTGTGCAGTACAGAGAGCGGAACGTACGTTGTCGAGCATGGAGGAGACGCTCCCATCGAGGACGCGTCCTCCGACGAGTATGCGGATCCCGCCGATGAGGGAGGGATCGGTGCGCTCGCGCAGCGTCACCGGGTGGCCGACGAAAGCGGCCACCTTCTGCGCGACCTTCTCGCGCAACGCTGCGTCGAGTTCCACGGCCGTGGTCACCTCGGCGACCACGACACCGCGCTCCTTCTCGGCGATCTCGCCGAACGCGCGAGAGAGATCGCCGAGAGAACCGGCCATGTCGCGCTCGACCATCAGCGTGACGACGGCGAGGGCCTCCGGAGAGACGCTGCCCCCGAAGATGTCTCGGAGCACGTCACGCTTCTTCTCGACCGGCAACGATGTGTCGACGAGCGCCTCGCGCAGTTCGACGTGCCCCCTGACCGCCTTGACCACGTTCTTGACGTCCTCGTCGACCTCGTCCACAACGCCCGCGAGCGTCGCCAGGTCGAAGAGCGCGGACGCGTACGTCCCGACGTCGTCGCTAGTTCTCATGCAGTGTCCCCACCTCTGCGATGTACCGCTCGATGAGGGCCGCATGGTCCTCCTTCTTCAAGGAGGCGCCGATCAGCTTGCCGGCGACCGCGACCGAGAGATCGGCGACGGCGGCCTGGAGCTCGGCCATCGCGGCTGTCTTCTCGGCGGCGATGGCAGCGATGGCCTTGACCTTCTCGGCCTCCGCCTCTTCGCGGGCCTTCGCCACGATCTCGGACTTCATGGTCTCGGCGATCTTGCGGCCTTGCTCGATGACCTTGGCGGCTTCCTGGCGCGCCTCGTCCATCTGTACCTTGTACTCCTCGAGCAGACGCTCGGCCTCCACGCGGGTGGCCTCCGACTTCTCGAGGGACTCGCGGATCTTCTCGGCGCGATCGTCGAGCATCTTCACGATGGGCGGGAAGGCGAACTTCGCGAGCACCGTGAAGAGCACGAGGAACGAGATCAGCGATACGAGTATCTCGGGCAGGAACTCATGGGGCAGGATCGCTTCCATCTGTCACGACCTCCTGAGGTCACTAGAGGGTGACTACTTCACGCCCATGAGGACGAACGCCAGGACGAAACCGAGCAATGCGATGGCCTCGGCGAGCGCGAGGGCGATGAACATGGTCGTCTGGAGACGACCGGCCATCTCGGGCTGGCGCGCCATCGACTCGATGGTCTTGCCGCCGATCATGCCGATGCCGAGGGCGGGGCCGATCGCCCCGAGACCGAACGCTAGACCTGCACCCAGAACCGAAAGCGAACCGATCACGATGATCCTCCTTACGCGCCTGTCATTACCGAACCGGATCCCACACTCCTAGTGATCGCCCGCATGCACCGCGCCGTTGATGTACACGGTCGTCAGGATGGCGAACACGTATGCCTGGATGAACGCAACGAACACCTCGAACGCGTACATGATGATCTGCATCGCCAGCGGCAGCAGCGCGATCGCCTTGCCGGCGAGCGACGCGTTCCAGAGCATCACGGTGAAGATGCCGAAGATGCCCAGGATCACGTGTCCCGCGAACATGTTCGCGAAGAGACGGATCGAGAGCGTCAGCGGCCGGATGAAATGGCTGATGATCTCGAGCAGGGCGACGAACGCCGCAAGAGGCGCGGCCACGCCCTTCGGCCAGAAGCTCTTGAGATAGCCCCACGCGCCGTGCCGCTTGATGCCGATCGCGTTGTAGACGATGAAGACCATGATGGCCCACGTGACCGTCGTTCCCATCGTCCCCGTGCCGGGCTTGAAGCCCGGGATCAGACCGAGGAGGTTGTTGAAGAGGACGAAGAAGAAGATCGTCCCGACGAACGGGAGGTACTGCTTCCCCTCCGGCCCGATGACGTCGACGAGCATGCTGTCGCGGACGAACTCGATGCCCATCTCCGCGACGTTGCCGATGCCCTTGGGCACGAGCGATACCTTTCGCGACGCCACCACGAAGAAGGTCAGCGTCAACACGAAGGCCACGAGCAGGAACAGCATGTACGTGCTCAGTCCGCCCGGGAAAACGGGCTTGGAGGCGAGCTCTTCCAGCAGGACGGTAACCTTGTCGCCGAGTCCCTCCACGTACTACCTACCTCCTTCCGCGACCGAGCGAGACGCTCGGGACGCCCCGAACACCTCGACCATCACCGTCACCAAGAAGCCCACGACGAGCCCCACGCCGAACGGCGCGAGCCCACGCCGGGCCCACACGAAGTACGCGAGTAGCGCGAGTAGCACGAGTAGCATGCGCCCCACCATGGCCACGGCGCTCTTCGCCATGCCGACCAAGGGGTCCTCGGGAGTCACGAGCCGCGCCGAACGCCGGGATGCCAGAAGCAGGCCCACACCGAACGCCAGGCCGATCACGAATGCCGTTCCCGGTCTTGAGAGCAGCGCCGGGAGGTTATCGAACACACCGGAAGACAGTTTGAGACACCCCTATTGCAGCGTTGTCATACCTCGAGGATCGAGCCTCGGAATGGCCTGTCGGCCGACCGGGGCCCGGAAAGCTTGCCCATCGTACACCAAGGGATTCGGTCCAACAAGGCGAAGTAAGAGAGTCAGGATCTATCCTCGACACCATGCTGATGGGCCGATTCGAAGAGGCCGAGCCAGCTAGCCATGACCCCCGAGAGCAGCGCGAGTACCACGAACGTGACCAGCCTGATGAGCGCCGGCGCGAAACGCATCCCGTACGCGCCCACGGCGAGGGCCGCCGACCACACGTAGATCACGATGACGGTCTGCCGCTGCGTGAAACCGCGTCCGAGCAGGCGATGGTGGATGTGCCCACGATCGGCTTCGTGCAGGGGTCTCCCGTGGAGGGTACGGCGGATTATCGCGGAGACGGTGTCGAAGATGGGCACCCCGATGATGAGCAGCGGCACGACGAGGGTGACCGCCGCGACGGACTTCATCACTCCGAGCAGGGCGATGGAGGAGAGCGCGAAGCCCAGGAAGAGCGCTCCCGAGTCGCCCATGAAGATCGAGGCCGGGCTGAAGTTGTAACGGAGGAACCCCACGCACGCCCCGATCAGCGCGCACGCCATCGCCGTCGCCTCCAGCTGGTTGCTCTGGCTCGCGAGGACGAGAAACGTCGTGGCCGCGATCGCCGTGACGCCGGCCGCGAGTCCATCGAGCCCGTCGATCAGGTTGATGACGTTGCTGAAGCCGACGATCCAGAAGAGCGTCACGGGTATGCCCAGCAGCCCGAGCGCGAGCAGGCCTCCGCCGAAGGGGTTGGCCACGAAGTCGACCCTCACGCCCGCTGCGATGACGATCCCGGCTGCGAGAGCCTGTCCGGCGAGCTTGCCTCCGGCACGAAGGTCGAATATGTCGTCGAGCAGCCCGACGACGAAGATGACCGCGAGACCGCCCGCCACACCCGCGACCGGCCACCCGCCCGAGAGCAGCCCGCCACCCCAGTGGAGGAAGCGCTCCCCGATCGCCTGGAGAGAGACCGCGGCGGCGAAACCCACCACGATCCCGAGGCCGCCGATGCGCGCGATCTCGCCCTCATGCACGTTGCGCCCGCCCGGCTTCGCCACGACGCGCCAGCGGACGCCCAGCGCCCGGACGAGCGGGGTGACCGCCCACGTGACGCCCGCCGCGACCGCCACCAGCGCGAGATAGTGTCGGGGACTCACTACTCGGGCCCCTCGAGAGGGAGGCGCGTCACTGGGATGCCCGCCTCCTCCAGGAGCTGTTCCGAGAGCTGATCCGGGTAGGGCTCGCCGAACACGATACCCACGACCCCCGCGTTGATGAGTATCTTCGCGCACAGGACGCATGGCTGATGCGTGGTATAGCACGTCGCGCCGTCGATGATGATGCCGTGCTTCGCGGCCTGGATGACCGCGTTCTGCTCCGCGTGGATACCGCGGCACAGTTCGTGGTTCGACCCGGATGCGATGCCCCGCTGCTCGCGGAGGCATCCGACCTCATCGCAGTGGGCCAGGCCTCTCGGCGTGCCGTTGTAGCCCGTCGCGAGGATGCGGCGCTCTTTGACGAGGACAGCGCCCGTGTGGCGGCGCAGACATGTCGAACGGCCGGCTACCTGACCGGCGATGGCCATGAAGTACTCGTCCCAAGACGGGCGCTTCGCCCGTTCGCTCGTCACTGGGGACCCCTCAGCGCGTGCCGAAGAGACGGTCGCCGGCGTCGCCGAGTCCCGGGACGATGTAGCCGTGGTCGTTGAGGTGACTGTCGACCGCGCACGTGTAGATGCGCACGTCGTCGCACGACCGCCGGACCTCCTCGATGCCCTCGGGCGAGGCGATGATGCACAGGAGGTCGATGGCGTTGGCTCCGCGCTCGCGCAGGACCTGCACCGCGGCGGAGGCCGAACCCCCGGTCGCGAGCATCGGGTCGACGATCAGGATGTCCCGCTCGCCGATGTCCTCCGGGAGCTTGCAGTAGTACTCGATGGGCTTGAGCGTCGTCGGCTCGCGGTAGAGGCCGATGTGACCGACCTTCGCCGCGGGTATCAGCTCGAGGATGCCCTCGACCATGCCGAGGCCGGCTCGCAGGATCGGGATGACCGCGACCTTCTTCCCCGCGAGGACGTGCGTCGTCGTCTCGGTGATCGGGGTGGTCACAGTCGTCTCGGCAAGCTGGAAGTGACGCGTCGCCTCGTACGCCATGAGCATCGCGAGCTCCTTCACCAGCTCGCGGAACTCCTTGGCGCCGGTCCCGATGTCACGGAGGATGGACAGCTTGTGCTGGATGAGCGGGTGGTCCATCACGTGCACATCGTCCCAGCGGTGACGCTCCATCGGTCCTCCTCTTTCCGGTCCTTGTCGGCTAGAGCTCGGGATAGAGCGGGTGCGCCTCGATGAGAGTACGCGCGTCGGCGCGCACGTCGGCGAGGAGCGCCTCGTCGTCGCGACCGAAGATGGCCTGAGCGACCAGGCAACCCACGGTATGCGCCTCGCCCGCGGTGAAGCCCCTGGTGGTGATGGCTGCCGAGCCGACGCGTATGCCGCTCGTGACGAACGGGCTCTGCGTGTCGAAGGGGATCGCGTTCTTGTTCGCGGTGATCCCGAGGCCCTCCAGCAGCTTCTCCGCGTCCTTGCCGGTGATCCCGGCTGGGCGCAGGTCCACCAGGCAAAGGTGGTTGTCCGTGCCGCCGGAGACGAGCCGCAGTCCGCATTCGACCATGGCCTCCCCGAGCGCCGCCGCGTTCGCGACGACGCGGCGCGAGTACTCCTTGAAGTCGGGGCGCAGCGCCTCGCCGAACGCGATCGCCTTAGCCGCGATGACGTGCATGAGCGGCCCGCCCTGCATGCCCGGGAAGAGCGTTTTGTCGATGGCCGTCGCGTGCTCGGCCTTGCACAGCACGAAGCCGCTGCGCGGGCCGCGAAGCGTCTTGTGGCTGGTGGAGGTGACGAAGTCGGCGTGCGGCACGGGCGACGGATGGAGGCCCGTCGCGACGAGACCGGCGATGTGCGCCATGTCGACGAGCAGGTAGGCGCCGACCTCGCGCGCGATGTCCGCGAACGCCTCGAAGTCGATGATGCGCGGATAGGCGCTCGCCCCGGCGACGATCATCCGGGGCCGGCACTCCCGCGCCACCGCCCGCACCTCTTCGTAGTCGATGGTCTCCGTCTCAGCGCTGACGCCGTACGTGCACACCTCGTAGATCTTCCCGGAGAAGTTGACGGGACTGCCGTGCGTCAGGTGGCCTCCGTGCGCGAGGCTCATCCCGAGTATCTTGTCGCCGGGTTCCAGCACCGCGAAGTAGGCCGCCATGTTCGCCTGCGATCCCGAATGTGGCTGCACGTTCGCATGCTCGGCGCCGAACAGGAGCTTCGCCCGCTCGATCGCGAGCTCCTCGACGACGTCGACCTGCTCGCACCCCCCGTAGTAGCGCTTGCCCGGGTAGCCCTCTGCATACTTGTTCGTCAGCACGGTCCCCGCGGCCTCGAGCACCGAGACGGACGCGAAGTTCTCCGAAGCGATGAGTTCGATCGTGTTCCGCTGCCTGGCGAGTTCGGCATCGATGGCAGAAGCGACCTCAGGATCCGTCTGCGGGACGAAGCGTAGAGGCATCAGGCGTCACTCCGCTCTTCGAGGGCTGCGATCTTCTTCAGTCTTCGCACGTGCCGGTCCCCGCCGTCCCAGGGCGTCGCGATGAAGGCGTCGACGATGCGGTGCGCCGTCTCGGGATCGGTGTAGCGGCCCGCCAGCGTCAGGACGTTCGCGTCGTTATGGGCGCGTCCCATGCGGGCGAACTCCGGATCGGTCGCTTGGACCGCCCTCACGCCGGGCACCTTGTTCGCCGCGATCGCCATGCCGAGCCCGGTCCCGCACACGAGGACGCCGCGATCCGCCTCGCCCGATCCGACCGCGCCGCCGACCAACGCAGCGTAGTCGGGATAGTCGACGGACTCCTCGGAGTCCGTACCGACGTCGACGACGTCGTGACCGTCGGCGCTCAGCCAGACCTTGACGGCTTCCTTCAGGACGAAGCCGGCATGGTCGCTCCCTACCCAGATACGCATGCAGTCCTCCGACGACTACGGACAAGGCGCCCGAAGGGCGCCGCCCGGCGATTGTACCAGTCAATAGGTCAGGCGGCGGCGACCCGCATGACGTCCTCGGTCGCGACGGCACCTTCGCGCAGGATCTCGGGCAAGGCACCTGTGCAGTCCACCACAGTGGACGCGATGCCGTGCAGCGTCTCGCCTCCGTCGAGCGTCAGGTCCGCGGCTGCGATGATGCGCGGCTCGAGCTCCTCGAAGGCGCTGGCCGCCGGATTGCCGGACGTGTTCGCCGACGTCGCGATTATCGGACCTCCCGAAGCGAGGATGAGCTCACGCACGATCTCGTGATCCGGACAGCGCAGCGCGACGGTGCCCCGCTCGTCCGTGAAGTCCTTGCTCACGCGCTTCGACGCCTTCACCACGATCGACAAGGCACCGGGCCAGAACGCCTCGGCGAGCCGGTGCGCGTAGTCGGGCACTTCGATCCCATACGTATCGAGGGCCTTGTCGTCCTCCACGAGCCACGGCAGGGGCTTGTGGGCCGAACGCATCTTGATGTCGATGATCTCCTGGGGGCCTATGCACGAGTCGGCGCTCGCGCCGATGCCGTAGACGGTCTCCGTCGGGAAGACGACGATGCCGCCTTTGCGCAGGACCGTGGCCGCCAGGTTGATGGCTTCTGCGGAAGGGTTCTCCTGATCCACGTGGATGACCTTGCTCATAGCTCGTTCGCCTCCGTCGCTCGCCCGATGACGACCCGAGGGCGACCGGTCAGGTCGCGTCGGGTCTGTACTCCTTCATACCACGCCCGCATGACTATGGCAGCATCATCGACGCGCGTCTCGTCGAGTTCCATCGCCAGAACGCCTCCCGGCCTCAGCCAACGCGAAGCTTCGGCGATGATGCGCCGCGCCGTATCGAGACCGTCTTCACCGCCGTCGAGAGCTCGCGCGGGTTCGAAGCGCGCCACCTCGCCCGGAAGAGCGGCGATATCGGCCGTCGGCACATAAGGCGGATTCGCGACGACGGCGTCCACGCCCCCGAGAAGATCCGGCGGTAGCGGCGCGAACAGGTCGCCCTCGAGCACCGTGACTCTCCCGGCGAGGCCGAGGCGGGCCGCGTTCTCGCGCGCGGTCAGCGCGGCGTCGCGATCGATGTCGGTCGCCCAAACGCTCGCGCCAGCCTCCTGCGCGAGGGCGAGCGCCACGCATCCCGAGCCGGTGCAGAGGTCGACGACGACCGGCGACGGCCCCGCCGCTTCCAGCACCGCTTCGACGAGTGTCTCCGTCTCGGGCCTGGGGATGAAGACTCCCGGGCCGACGCGGACGACGAGGTGGCGGAAGGGCATCTCGCCAGTGACGTGCTGGAGCGGCTCCCCCTCAGCGCGCCGGCGCACCCCCTCGCGCAACGTCGCGCGCTCGTCCTCACTCAGCGGGCGGTCCCACAGGGTGTAGACCTCGACGCGCGAAAGACCGGTGGCGGCGCAGATGAGCCATTCCGCCGATCTGCGCGGAGCCGGGTCGCCGTGCTCGTCCAGGTAGCCCGACGTCCACTCCAGCGCGTCCCGCACGGTCCAGACGCGCGCGCCCATCCTAGACGACCGCCGCCAGGCGCGCGGCGCGGTCCGCCGCGGCGAGCGAGTCGAGCAACTGCCCGATGTCGCCCATCATGATCGCCGGCAGGTTGTGCACGGTGAGGCCGATACGGTGATCGGTTATGCGGTCCTGCGGGAAGTTGTACGTGCGGATCTTCTCCGAGCGATCTCCCGACCCGATCTGGGAGCGGCGGGCGGCGCCGACCTCGGCCCGCTGGCGCTCGAGCTCGACCTCGTAGAGGCGCGCGCGCAGGACTCGCATCGCCGCTTCCTTGTTCTGGAGCTGGCTCTTCTGGTTCTGCGACTGGACGACCGTCCCCGTCGGGACGTGGGTTATGCGCACCGCCGAGTCGGTCGTGTTAACGGACTGCCCGCCCGGACCGGACGAGCGGTAGACGTCGATGCGCAAGTCCCCGGGGTTGATCTCGATCTCCACGTCCTCCGCCTCGGGCAGCACCGCCACGGTCGCGGTCGACGTGTGTATGCGGCCCTGCGACTCGGTCTCGGGCACGCGCTGCACGCGATGGACGCCCGACTCGAACTTCATCCTCGAGTAGGCGTTCTTGCCCTTCACCATGAAGCTGACTTCCTTGAAGCCGCCGGCGTCGGACTCGGAAGAGTCGATCTCCTCGACCTTCCAGCGTTGCGTCTCAGCGAAGCGTGTGTACATGCGGTAGAGGTCGCCCGCGAAGATCGCTGCCTCGTCCCCGCCCGCCCCTGCGCGGATCTCGATGATGGTGTTCTTCTCGTCGTTGGGGTCGGGGGGCAGCATCATCACCTTGAGCTCGTCCTCGAGCGAAGACAGCCGCTCCCCGAGGTCGCGGACCTCGTCGGATGCCATCTCGCGCAGCTCGTGGTCGGTCTCGGAGTGGGCCATCTCCTTCGCCGACGCGAGTTCGTCGAGCGCGCCGACGTACTCGCGCGCCTTGGCGGCGAGAGGCCCTTGGGCGGCATGCTCCTTGGCGAGGCGCGCGTACTCGCGCTGGTCGTCGACGACGGCCTGATCGCCCAAACGGGCCGTCAGAGCGTCGTAGGCCGCGATGATCCTGTCCAGCTTGGCGCGCATAGGGTCTGGAGTCTCCCGGGGAGTAGTGTTTCGGCGCTCGGATTCTAGCACGCCGAGGTTCAGTACAGACCGAGCGAGGCACGCAGCGCGTCGTCGACCTCCCGCATCACGGACTCGTCCAGATGCGCGATCGGCTCCGAGCGCAGCCTGGCGCGGTCGATGGTGCGGATCTGGGCACAATCGACCGCCGACGCCCGCGGCAGCGCCTGCGGCGGCAACGACACGATGAACGGGAACGGCTTGCTGACGGTCTTCGTCGTCACCGCTGCGACGATCGTCGTGGGGCTGAATCGGTTGCCCACGTCGTTCTGCACGACCACCGCCGGGCGGACCCCGCCCTGCTCGCTGCCGACGACCGGCTCGAAGTCGACCCAGCAGACGTCGCCCCGCTTCAGTCTCACCACTCCTCTTTCTCCAGACCGTCCATGAGCGCGATGTCCCAGACGCGGCACTCGGCGAGATGCTCCTCCGCCATCTCGATGTAGCCCTCCTTCATGAGCTCCTCGAACCGTGCGCGCTTGTGGCTCTCGAGCGCCTCGAGGACGACGTCGGTCTTGCTGACGCCGCGCGAGGAGGACTCGCGCGCGAGGAACTCGTGCGCCCACGCCGGCAGGCGGAACTGCGCGGGCTTCGGGGTGTACTCGGCCATGCGGCATGCTCCTCTCGGCGAGTAGCATGCGCCGCAGCATCACGCGATGTCAATACTGACCGTACATACAAGCCGTGGTGCGCCTAGACCGGCTCCGCCGCCGCGGCGCGGGCATCCTCGGCTTCCTCGCGCGCGATCACGGGCAGCATCGCGGCGACGGCTACCTCGATCATCTCGTCCTCGGGCGGACGGGTCGTCATGCGCTGGAGCTGCATGCCCGGCCAGAGGACGGCCTTCACGAAGGGATCGTTGGGCCTGCTGCCCGCCCACTTGACCGTCACCTCGTAGGCGATGCCCGCGATCAGCGGCGCCAGCACGAGCCGGGAGAGGATGCGGGTGAGCAGTGTATGAGCCGGCACGAGCGAGAAGACGACGATCGCGATGACCATGACCATGAGGAGGAAGGCCGTCCCGCACCTGACGTGGAGCGTCCCATACTTCTGGACGTGCTCGGGATCGAGCGGCTCGCCATGCTCGTAGGCGTGGATGGTCTTGTGCTCGGCTCCGTGGTATGCGAAGACGCGCTGGATATCCTTGAGGCGGCTGATCACCCAGATGTAGGCGAAGAAGACGACGAGCCGCAGGACGCCATCGATGACGTTCCACGCGTACGTGCTCTTCTTCACCGCGTCTCCAAGCAGGTTCGTCAGCACGGCGGGGAGGATGACGAACACACCGATGGCGAGGGCGATGCCGATGACGAGCGTGACGGCGATCTCCGTGGCCGACAGCGTCACGTGCTCGCCGTCCTCGCCCTCGGAGGCGCCCGCATGCTCGGCGGAGATGGAGAAGGCGCGCATCGCGAGGACGAGCGTCTCGTAGAAGCCCCAGATGCCACGCACGATCGGCAAGCGCAGCCACGGTCGAGTGGTGGCGGCGCTCACGAGGTCGTGCTCCTCGATGTACAGCGTGCCGTCGGGACAGCGCACCGCGATAGCCCAGTTGTACTTGCCGCGCATCATGATGCCCTCGAGGACCGCCTGCCCCCCGATGTGGGTGTGCCTCTCGGCGTCAGCCACGTGGACCTGCTTTCGGATAGGGGTCGCCGCACGTCATCTTGCCTTCGGGACACGGCCCGCGACGACAGGCGGCGCCCGCGTCGTGGAAGACGTACGGTGCGGTCTCGGCGGCGATCTCTAGCATGCGCGTCGCGAGCTCGCGGATCTCCCACTGCGCGCGATTGCAGCATCGCAGCTCGAAGAAGTGGAGCAGCTCGCGTACGTTCATCGTGACGACGATCTTGGTCTCGGTGGCGTTGGGAAGGACGTAGCGCGCGTCCTCGGCCGACACTCCCGCTTCGAGCAGTTCGCGATAGGCGGCGAACGACGCGTGGTTCGCCGCGTCGAAGACCTCGCGCGCTCCGGGATCGGCGGCCACATCCGGCGGGACGACGAAGACCGGCTCGTCGGAGAAGGTGACGTAGCGCTGCGACTGCTGGTTGTAGCTCGCGAGGCGGTGGCGGACGAGCTGGTGCGTCATCGCCCGGCTCACGCCGTCGATCGCGAACGTGTACGAGGCGTGCTCGAGCGCCGAGGTGTGTCCCGAGGAGAGGATCGTGCGCAGGACCTTGCGTACCGCCTCGTCCGACATCGACTCCATGAGGTCGGCGGCGCCGACCGGGGCGTAGCACAGCCGGGCCGCGACGGCGATCGCCCGCTCGGGGTCGGATGTGTGATGGAGGAGCCGGACGTCCACGCTGCGCCTTCCGGGATGAGAAAGGGAGGCGGGCGAACCCGCCTCCCCATGATACCAGGGCCTGCGCGCAGCGGTTACTCGGCCGGCGTCTCCTCGACGGGGGCCTCGACGACCGTCTCCTCGACCTCTACCGGCTCCTCGACCTCTACCGGCTCCTCGACGACCGGCTCGACGACGTCCGCCGCGGCGGCGCCGGACTCCACCGCCCCGGCGGTCTCGTGCTTGGCGGCACGGCCCGCGCGACCGGCGTCGCGAGCGGCCTTGGCCTCGCGAGCGGCGAGCGCGGACTCCTCGTGCGCCTTGCGGCGAGCATCGCGCTCGGCGGTCTCCCGATCGAGGACGGCGGTCGCGTTGCTGCCGAACTTGTCGGCGAAGCGCTGGACGCGCCCGCCGGTGTCGACGAACTTCTGCTTGCCCGTGTAGAACGGGTGACACGACGAGCAGAGCTCGACATGGAGATCCGCCTTGGTCGAGCGAGTCATGAAGGTGTTCCCGCACGAGCAGGTCACCTTGGTCTCGACGTAGTCGGGATGTATTCCCTGGCGCACCGAAGTCACCTCCGAAACGGCCTGGTTTCCGACCAGGCACAGACAGCCGAAAGAGGATAGCACGCGCCCAGGAGCGAGGCAAACGCGCGAGAACGGCCGAACCCCGCCCTCAGTCGCCGTTGTTGAGCTTCGCCTTGCTGATGGCGGCGAGGAACTCGCGGTTGCTCTTCGTCTGCCGGAGCTTGTCGATGAGCAGCTCGAGGGCGGCCGCCGCATCCAGCGAGTGCAGGACGCGGCGCAGCTTCCAGATGTATGGCGCCTCGACCGGGTCGAGGAGCAGCTCCTCCTTGCGAGTGCCCGACTGGATGACGTCGATCGCCGGGAAGATGCGCTTGTCGGCGAGGCGCCGGTCGAGACGGAGCTCCATGTTGCCCGTGCCCTTGAACTCCTCGAAGATCACCTCGTCCATCTTCGAACCGGTGTCGACGAGCGCGGTGGCGATGATTGTGAGGCTGCCTCCGAACTCGATGTTGCGCGCCGCGCCGAAGAACCGCTTCGGCGGATAGAGCGCCGTCGAGTCGACGCCGCCGGAGAGGATGCGTCCGCTCGCGGGGGTCGCGAGGTTGTAGGCGCGCGCGAGGCGGGTGATGGAATCGAGAAGGATGACGACGTCGAAACCGCTCTCGACGAGACGCTTGGCGCGCTCCATCACCAGCTCGGCCACAGCGATGTGGTTCTCGCTGGGCATGTCGAAGGTCGACGAGAGGACCTCGCCATGGATGGAGCGCTCCATGTCCGTGACCTCTTCAGGCCGCTCGTCAACGAGCAGGCACATGAGGTGTACGTCGGGGTCGTTGGTGGCGATCGACGCGGCGATGTCCTTGAGGATGGTCGTCTTGCCCGCCTTCGGCGGCGAGACGATGAGCCCTCGCTGGCCGCGGCCGATGGGAGCGACGAGGTCGATGATCCGCGACGTTATCTCCTCGGGCTTCCACTCCATGCGGAACTTGTCGTCGGGGTAGACCGGCGTGAGGTCGCGGAACTCCTTGCGGCCCTTCAGCGCCTCCGGATCCCTCCCGTTGACCGACTCGACCTTGAGCAGCGCGGCGTACTTCTCGGTCTCCTTGGGAGGGCGGACCTGCCCCTTGACGAGGTCGCCGCGACGGAGCTCCCAGCGCCGGACCTGCGACATAGAGCAATAGACGTCTTTGTCGCCCGGTAGGTAGCCGCTCGTGCGGATGAAGCCGTAGCCCTCCGGCAGGATGTCGAGGACGCCGACGATATCGATGAACCCCTCGGACTTCACCTTCGCCTCGAAGACGGCATCGACGATCTCGTCCTTCTTCTTCAGCGCCTTGGCGTCGATGCCGAGCCCGCCGGCGATCTCCCTGAGTTCGGCGACGGTCTTGCCCATCAGCTCCTCGCGCGAGATCGACGGACCTTGCTCCTGGTGACCGCCGCTTCCCCCGCGACGGCCGCGCTTGCGCGGACGAGGACTCATGAGTTCTTGACCTTCTCCCAATCGGCGAGGAACGACTCGAGCCCGCGATCGGTCAGCGGGTGCTTGACGAGGTTCTTCAGCACGGCGAACGGCACGGTCGCGATGTCGGCGCCGATGAGCGCCGATTGCACGACATGGTTGGCGGAGCGGATCGACGCCGAGATGACCTCGACGGGATGACCGAAGTCGTAGTTGGACAGCGCTATGACCGTGTTGGCCAGATGCTCGATGCCGTCCTCGGAGATGTCGTCGAACCTGCCGACGAACGGGCTGACGTAGCGGGCGCCCGCGCGGGCGGCGAGCAGCGCCTGCGGCACGGAGAAGCACAGCGTCATGTTCACGGAGATGCCGCGGTCCGACAGCGTCTTGGTGGCCGCGAGCCCCTCCGGGATCACGGGCACCTTCACGACGACGTTCGGCGCGAGCGCGGCGAGTTCCTCGCCCTCGCGGACGATCTCGTCGCGCGCGAGCCCGACTGTCTCGGCCGAGACCGGTCCGTCACACACGGCGCAGATGCGCTGGATGTGACCGTGGAAGTCGGCGAGACGCCCGCCCTCGCGGGCGTAGAGCGTGGGGTTCGTCGTCACTCCCGACAGGACGCCCCAACTGGCGGCCTCCTCGATCTCGGATACGTTCGCCGTGTCCAGAAAGAACTTCACGCTTCGCCTTCCTCCTTCTTCGTCTTCCGAGACTCGCCAGGCGGCGTCTCGTCCCCTATCGCCGCGTCGATGACCCTCTCGAGCGTCTCCGCGACCGTGCGGTCGAGCTGGTTGCTGTGGATGATCGGTATGTGGTGCTCGACCGCGAGCTCGTCGATGTAGTGTCCGAGCAAGCGGATGGTCTCGAAGTTCGCCCGGTACCTCTCGAACGGCCGCATCCCGTCGGTCTGGACCTCCCTGATGTAGAAATGGCTGCGGTGCGCATCCTCGTCGTCGACCGTGATCACGAGTTGCACGACGCATGCGGCTATCGAACCGGACGGCTCGATGTAGCCGGGGACGATGTGCACGCCTTCGACGACGAGGCTCTCGCCTTCGAGGGCGGCCCGCTCGACCAGGGACACGATGCCCGTGCCCACGACGGCGGTCTGCTCCCTGAACCCGACGACTACGGGATCGGCTCCGTGGGGGACGGGGACTCGCAGGCCGCGCCACGCGTTGAAAGCGCTCTCGTGGAGGGCGGGCATCAGTTCCCTGGAGAAGATACCACGCATGACCTGCCGAATGGAATCCGTCGAGACGATACGCGTGATACCGAGCCTGTGGGCGACCTCGGTGGCGATGGTCGATTTCCCGACGCCGGTCGTGCCGCCGATCATGATGATGAGCGGCTTGTCGATGCGGGAAAGCTTCGCGAGCCGCTGGTAACGCTGTGCGAAGACGTCCCCGGCCGTGACCCGCAGCATCTCGACCGACAGCTCGCGGAGCCGCTCGATGGAGACCTGCCGCTCGGCGCCCGCGCGCAACGCGTCCTCGACCGCCTGGGCCGCCGCGTATGCGAGCGCGGGAGAGAGCCCCGTCGCGGTGAAGGACTGCGCGGTGAGCCCCTTCGAGAACGGCAGCCCGTGGCGCTCGTTGCTGATGAGGATGGGATCGGACCCGGTCATGCGGCTCCCCTTCCCGCGCCCCGTCGCAGCGCGAGCGCCACGACTTCATCGAGAGACGCGCCGAGGTCGAGACCGGAGACCGTGACCGGTTCGTTGTCGCAGAAGACCGTCGGGACGCCCGCCGTGGCTCCCGCGGCGACGACCACGTCGACCGCCGCCGCCTTCAGCTCGGTGAGGAGCACGTCGAAACGCCCCTCGGCCTCGGCGAGGTCGGAGCGCAGCGCGTCACGGTCCGCGAGGTGCGGCGAGATCGCGACGACCGTGCAGCCGGACTCGCTCTCGAGGTGCCGCGCGAGTGAGACGGCGACTTCCGCCGGGGCCGTGGTGGCGAAGAAGACGCGCGCGCCGGATACGTCCGCCAGCGGCCTCGGCCTGAACGTGACCGCGGACCACGGCAGGCCGGGGCGCAGACGCTGGACCGCCTCGACGATCGCGGCAACCTCCGCCTCGGTCGCGTTCGGCCGCTCGGCTCCCGCGATGATGAGTGCGTCCGCGCTCGCCAGACGATAGGGTCCGAAATGATCGCAGACGTACGAGACGCCCGCCGCGGCCGAGACGACGAGCAGCGTCGCGTCGGCTCGTACTGGCGGAACGGCGGCACCCGATCCCTCGATGAGCAGCAGGTCGGCTCCGAGCGTGTCGGCGAGCGCGGCTCCCTGCGCCACGTCATCGATGAAGGTCGCGCCCGCGAGTCCGCCCCCGCAGCGACGGCATCCGACGACCGGCACGCGGCTCGTCAGGGCGTCCTCGTAGCAGTCGGAGGCGGCATGCGCCCCGGCGGCGGCGATCTCGAGCAGCCCCGCCGTGGTGAGCAATACCTCGTCACCGCGCACGAGCACCGGCACGCCCGGCCCGCCGCGGCCCATCGCGAGCACCGCGATGCGCTTCCCCGCGGAGGTGAGCCTGCGCGCGAGGAAGCCGGTCAACGCGGTCTTGCCTACCCGCTTGCCCGTGCCGACGATCGCGAGCGTCGGCGTGGCGACGGTGGCGCGCTCCTGCGGCGTGAACGCGAAGTCCGCGCCGCGATACGCGACGCCGAGCCCGAGAGCGACGCCCGCGAGCCTGAAGCGGTCGGGAGCGGTGACCACGGGCTCGTCCGAGAGGTCAACGACGGCGTCCGGCGCAAAGCGCTCCAGGGCCTCTCGCAGCGACGAGTCCATGTCCTCGCCACGAACGAGCGTCACACCGTAGAGGTCCTCCGCGATCGCTCCCACCTTCTCGCTGCCCCCGACGAAGACCGCGGCGGCCACCTCATCGCGCTCCCCCAGCGTGGCGAGAGCGTCCCGCACGACGCTCGGGTGGTGCTCGCCGTCGATGAGCGCGACCACGCGGCTCACGCTTCAGCCTCCCGTGGCCCCCACGAGCACACGTGACCGGCACGCGCATAGTCGGCGACGACCTCGGGATCGTCGAACGGCTTCTTGAGCAGGATCCTCACACTGTCCGGGCGGACCTCGACGACGTTGTAGCTGGGTCTGGTGTTGCCGCGCAGCCGGTGCGTGCATGCCGTTCCCGCGTTCACGACGAGCAGGTCCTCGAGCCGCCACACGTTAGGCACGTGCTTGTGACCGCAAAGCACGAGATCGGCGCCCGCCGATGAGAGCACGCGCAGCACGTCGCCCGCGTCGGAGGCGATGTTGCGCTCGCGTCCGGTGCCGGGGACGGGCACGAGGTGATGGTGGAGGCACACGACCTTGAACTCGTCGGGATCGGTGAACCGCTTCTCGATCCAGCGATGACGCTCGCGGCCGACGCGGCCGTTGTCGAGGTCGGGCTCGGACGAATCTATGCCGAGTAGGTGCACCCCGTTGTGGACGAGCTCGCTGTCCCGCTCGCCGAACAACGCCTCGAAATGCACCTCACCGACGTTGCGGGCGTCATGGTTTCCCGGGAGCACGACGACGTGGGGGCACTCGATGTGGCCGATGATGCGCGCCGCGGCCTCGAAGTCCTCGCGGAAGCCCATATCGGTGAGGTCTCCCGTGACGACCACCACGTCCGGCTCGAGTTCGTTGATCTCTGCGACGACGCGCATGGCGAGGTTCGGCACGTGGAACCGCGACCCGCAGTGCAGGTCGGAGATGTGGGCGATCACCGTCGCGTCGCGGTGCGCGGATGCCGAGTCGGCCAAGGGACCCTCCGTCGGTGTGGACACGCCACGACCCGCGATTCGCGGGCAGGGGATCCGGGGATGCCAAGACTATTCCCAGATGAGGGGTGCGGCTGTCAAGCGAGGAGTCGCGCACCCTCGCGATCGACTCGCAGCGCGAGCGGCGCGCGACGGCCGGGCAGCGACCTGGCGACCACGAGCGAGGCGATCTCCTCCGCGCGCGCGAAAGCCGCGTCGTCGTCCGGCTCCTGCACGAAGCCGACCACGGTGGGGCCCGCGCCCGAGAGCGCCGCGCCGTCGGCGCCGGCGTCGATCAGCACGTCGCACACCGCGTCGAAGTCCGGGACCGCGCCCGCTCGATACGGCTCGTGAAGCCGGTCGCCGAGACCGGGGCCGGTGAGATCCGGACGGCCTAGCGTGATGCCCGCCACGAGAAGCCCAGCTCGCCCGACGTTGAACGCGGCGTCGGAGTGCGGCACGTCCTCCGGGAGCAGCTTCCTCGCCGAAGCGGTCGACAGCGGGCGCTCGCTCACGACCGCCACTACCGCCAGCCCGCCTCCCGGCTGAAGCCGCGCCGCCTTCGGCTCACCATCGTCCCAGCAGACGGTGAAGCCGCCGAAGAGCGCGGCGGCGACGTTATCGGGATGCCCTTCGAGCTCGACCGCGAGTTCGAACAAGCGCTCCTCGCCGAGCGCGCCGCCGAGAAGGCCGTCGGCGAGCACGAGGCCCCCGACGATCGCGGCCGACGACGATCCGAGCCCGCGACCGGTAGGAACGCCGTTCTCGCACCGGATGCGCGCCGCGCGGCCGGCATCGCCCGCGGCCGCGAAAGCCGCCGCCATCGCCTGGGCGACGCGGTTGCGCGGGCCGGTCGAGAGCGAACCGGCACCCTCGCCGTCCACCTCGACCGACCACGAATCGGCAGGCCAAGCTTCGAAGTCGTCGTAGAGGGCGAGCGCGAGACCGAACGAGTCGTATCCCGAGCCGAGGTTCGCGGTGCTCGCCGGGACGCGAGCCGTGACAGAGCCGGACACGCGCACCGTCACAGGTGCTCGACGCGCACGACCGCCGCGACCGCGGCCACGACCTCGAGTGAGCCGACCTCGGCGAGCGCGGCCTGGAAGTCCGCTTCGCGGGCGAGGTGCGTGACGAAGACCAGCTCCGCCCGCCCGTCCTCGAGCGTGCGCTTCTGGATCACCGAAGCGATGGACACGCCGCGGTCCGCGAGCACGCCGGCGACCGCCGCGAGCACGCCGGGGCGGTCCGCGGTGACGAGCCGCAGGTAGTACGCGGTCTCGAGATCCGCGATGTCTCGCACCTCGAGCAGCTCGTGACACGTGCAGCCGACGAGGTTCAGGCAACCGCTGCGGATGTGGCGCGCCACCTCGATGAGGTCTCCGACGACCGCGGACGCGGCCGGCAGCGAGCCGGCTCCTTCTCCGAAGAACATCGTCTCGCCTACGGAATCGCCGACGACGTAGATGGCGTTGTACACGCCGTTCACGCTGGCCAGCGGATGGCTCGACGGGATCATCGTGGGATGCACCCTGACGTCGATACCCCCACCGGCGCGCCTCGCGATGGCGAGCAGCTTGATCGCGTAACCCATCTCGGCGGCGTACGCGATGTCGGCCGCGCTCACGCCGCGTATGCCTTCGGCGTGCACCTGCGAGAGCACGACGCGGGAGTTGAACGCGATCGATGCGAGGATGGCGATCTTCGCGGCGGCATCGAGACCGTCGACGTCCGCCGTGGGGTCGGCCTCGGCATAGCCCGCCGCCTGCGCTTCCGCGAGAGCGGCGTCGAAATCTAGTCCATCCTCGGCCATGCGGGTGAGGATGAAGTTCGTGGTGCCGTTCACGATGCCCACGACGCTGCGGATCTCGTTACCGTCCAGGCTGTGCTTGAGCGGCCCGATGATCGGGATGCCCCCGCCGACGCTCGCCTCGAACGCGATGTCGACTCCCGCCTGCTCGGCGGCCTCCATGACCTCGCGGCCATGGCTCGCCATCAGCGCCTTGTTCGCCGTCACCACGCTCTTCCCGGCGGCAAGCGCTTCGAGCACGATGCCGCGAGCCGCTCCCGTGCCTCCGACGAGCTCGACGACGACGTCGATGTCGGGATCGGAGAGGATGTCCGCCGCGTCGGTGGTGAACCGGTCGGCGGGGATGCCGAGCGCCGCGGCGCGCGCGGCGTCGCGGTCGGCGAAGCGCGTCAACTCGAGCGAGACGCCTGCCCGGCGTTCGAAGTCCTCGCCGTGACGGCGCAGGATATCCACCACGCCGCCGCCGACGGTGCCGAGTCCGATGAGGCCGATCCTGACGGTGCGCATCTTAGAGGCCCTCCGCGTCCAGCGCCGCCGACGAGGCGGCTCAGGAGACGATTGTACCCGATGCCGCGGTCACGACGGCTCCCCCGGCGCCGCCTGGGCACGGAGTCCGGCCGCTCGCGCCCTCAGGAGGTCGCGCCGGCCCTCGTCCTCCTCCTGCTCGGCCTCTTCATCGACGAGCAGCGCCAGAACGTGGATCTTCTCCGAAGAGCCGAGGAGCACGGCGGCCGTGGCCGGGTCGACCCGCCGCACGATATCGTCCTGCGACCCCAGGAGCAGCCCGTACGCTCTCTCCAGCTCGGCCTTCGCTTCCTCGCTCTCGCCGTTCTCCCGAAGGACGGCGATGCGAGCGAGGATCGCCGCGATGGTCTCGATCAGGCGGAGGATGTAGTCCTTCTGGAAGGCGCTCATCGGCTCCCCGCCTTCACCGCATCGGCTGCCGGACGACCGTCTTCCACTTCGCGGGATCGGCCTTGCGCACGTCGCTGAGGTAGATCTCGTGGTGCTTGCCGAAGCGCTCGCACCCGGCGCGCGCGATGAAGTCGTGTACCCGCTCGATGGTCGGGCTCTCCTCCGAGAACGGTCCGACGTGCATGATCTGCGCCGCCCTGCCTTCCGAGTACTCCTCGAAGCGCACGAGAGGCAGCGCCGCGGGGGCCTTCTTCCTGCGGACATCCTCGATCGCGCTCTCCACCATCTCGCCCGTGACGAAGTCCGGCTGGGCGATCATCATCGTCCACCTCCAGCCCGCGCGGTCGCCGGTCGCGAAGTCCGACATGTCGTCGGCCCACCAGAGCCCTTCGGGCGGCATGACGTGGTAGTCGATCGCGAGCGGGCCCTTCTTCACCGCGAACTTGAGGGTGTACGAGAGGGAGAAGAGAACCTCGAGCGCCTCCGCGTACGAGCGGGAGGTGTTCGGGTCGCCCTGACCGTCGACCATGAGGGACCTCATCGCCGGGACGTCGACCTCGACGACCTCCTTCGCGGAGGGCGAATAGAGGCGGCCCAGTTCCTTCTTGAGGTCGAGCTTCTCCACGCCAGGTCACCGCCCCAGGACGACATCGATCCCGTAGAGCACGAGTTCCAGCTTGGCTTCCGTCAGCTTGCCTACGCGGTCCGTGAGCGACGCCCGATCGAGCGTCACGATCTGCGAGACGTTCGCGACGGAATCCTTGGGCAGCCCCGTGGTCTTCGCATCAAGCGAGACGTTCCCAGGAGCGTCCGCCCACCGCAGGTTGCTCGTCAGCGGGACGCAGACGATGGTGGAGATGCGGCTGCGGTTGAAGGCGTCGCTCTGCACGACCACGACCGGACGGCGAAAACCAGGTCCGGACCCGACGGGCTCCCCCAGGTCGGCCCACCACACCTCGCCTTGCGCGATCACCATTCCGACCGTTCGAGTGCCCACCGCGCAGCCGCCATGCCGAAACCATCGCCAGCAGGAGGATCTTCGGCGTAGATCGAGTCGAGCGCCGCGGTGACACTGTCTGCGGAGTGGCGGGCGACATACTCGCGCACCGCACGGCTGTAGAGCTTGCTGCGCGACTGCTTCAGTGCGCGCGCGAGCTCATCTGCGTCGGCGAACACGTCGTCCGGTATCGATATCGCAGTCTTCATACCGAGAGTATAACTCAGCGGGAGACGAGACTCCACACTCGGCATGGAAAGGACTACACCCGCACGGGTGCTTGAACAGCCCTTATGTCGCAGCAGGCTCGATGACGTCCAAGTCCCTGCATATCTTGCGTGCGAGGAAGTCATTGATCTCGCGGTGCCGAGGAATCGCCCTGCGCCTGCAGGTGACGGATGAGAGCGACGCGCTTCACGCAGTGATGCGCAGTGACTCGCGGATGACTTTCCGGCTGCCGAGTCGTTCTTCGGCAAGTACTCGATTGGCGTCGAGGACGAGTTCGATGGCTTCAGCGAGGTTCGCGCGAGCTTCCTCGAGAGTATCCGCTTGCGTGTTCGCGCCGGGGAGCTCCTCGACGTAGCCGATGTAGCCTTCCGGCACCTGTTCGAACACCGCGGTGAATCGAAGCTTCATAGGACATGGCCTCCGGAGCCCAATCTAGCACGGTCGCTTCGTCGGTGCCTGACGCCGCATCCGAGCGGAGTCATCTGTCGCCGCGAGAGAGAAGGGCGGCGTTGACGATCAGGAGGACGAGGAGTCCGACGAGCGAGACCGCTTCGACCGGGCGAGCGCGGAATCCCTCTCCACGGCCACAGCTAGCTGCTGACGCAGCCGGTCGGCTGGAGCGGCTTGTCCTGTGTCCCGCCGCTTCTCGCCCGGACGACGAGGTCGACATCGCAGTCGAGGACGTGCAGCAGGAAGAGCACCTTGTCGACGGACTTGCGATAGTTGGTCGGATCGAGAAGCCGGTAGAACTGCGCCGGAGATGTCCCGAGCCGCCGGATGATCTCCCGCTTCGACAGGGGGCTCTTCTCGACGCGCTTCTCCGCCTCGATGGTCAGTCTGTAGAGGAGCAGGTCGCGCATGTAGCTCGGGTCCTGGTTGTACTCGAGGACCTGCTCGACGTGGACCGAACCCTCCAGACCCGACGCAAGCCGGTAGGTGAATCCTTCACGGCCGAGTTCGTCGTCGACAGAGACCTCGACGGGTGGATCGGCGGCCGTCGGCGTCGGATCGGCCTTGGCGTAGGGGAACAGGAACTGGTCACGCCAGGTCCCGACCTCGAACGCGTGCTTCCGGTTGTTGAGCCTGACGGACCTGATCTTCATAGCAGACCCTCGCGGTCGAGTTGGCGAATCAAGTCGATCACTTTGCGCGACGGACTTCCCGCCATGGGCTTCTCGTTGTCGAGATCCCATTTCAGGACGAGCACCCCGTCACGGTAGACGTGCACGTGCCGTGGGGAGTGGTCGCCCTTCCAAGAAAGGAAGACGTACCCTCCGCGTCGTACCTTGGACATGACTAGATGTTACCCCCCATGGTAACGCTTTTCAACCCCGCGGATCCTGCTCAGAGGCGTGCCACGGGACGTTGTCCGCATGAGCTGCGAGCGAGTCAGGAAGCGCTGGTCCATGGGTCGCCTAGACGACCATGGCTTAGCCGACGCCATGGTCGTGTGGGCTGCCAAACGAGGGTTTAGGCAGCGCGCTCATACACCACACGGCCTTCCCTGAGCGCCGGCCGCAGGACATCGCCGGCAAGGTCTCCGCGCCGCTCGATCTCGGCGGGATCGGTCGGCACCGGATCGACCACGACCGGCAGCGACGCCAGCGCGTCGAGCATGGCGCCCATGGTGTGGCGCTTGTGCCCCATCTTGGGAAGGACCACGAGAAGGTCGATGTCGCTCGAGGTCGATGCATCGCCGCGAGCGTGCGATCCGAAGAGGATGATGCGTAAGGGGTCGAAGCCCGCGACCAGGACGTCGATGGCCTGCTGGAGTCCCTCGATCTCGGCGACGCTCGTCTCGCTCATCGCGATCCTCCTCTCGCCATCAAGTGTAGCCCCGTCCCGCTCCCGGCGCGAAGCCTACCCCTCGTCGCAGCGCATGAGGTCGTCGTAGGTCTCGCGGCGCACGACCACCCGCGCCTTGCCGTCGGCGACGAAGACCACTGCCGGGCGGACCTGCTTGTTGTAGTTCGACGACATCGACTGGCAGTAGGCGCCGGTCGAGCAGACCGCGAGGACATCGCCCGTCTCGACCGGCTGGATCTGCGTGTCGCGCGCGATGAGGTCGCCGGTCTCGCAGTGCTTGCCCGCGACGGTGACGACCTCGGTGCGCGGCCGGTCGGCCTTGTTCGCGACGAGGCACTCGTAGCGCGCGCCGTAGAGCGCGGGCCGGATGTTGTCGGTCATGCCGCCGTCGACGGCGACGTACGTGCGGATGCCCGGCACCTCCTTGATGGTGCCGACCGTGTAGAGCGTGATGCCGGCGTTCGCCACGACCGCGCGTCCGGGCTCGACGAGGATGCGCGGCACGGGCAGGCCGTGGCGCTCGCACTCGTCCTTGATGCCGTCGACGACGACCTTGCCGAACTGCTCGACGGTCGATGGCTCGTCGGCGAGACCGTACTTGATGCCGATGCCGCCTCCGACGTCGAGGTCGCGCACCTCTTCGCCGGTCTCGGCCCGGACCTGCCGCATGAAGTCGACCATGACCTCGATCGCCTTGCTGTAGCTCTGCAGCGCGAATATCTGCGAGCCGATGTGCATGTGAAGGCCCGCGAACCGCACTCCGGGTGTGGCGACGGCGGTGCGCACCGCCTCCATCGCGAGCCCGTGGTTGAGGCCGAAACCGAACTTGGAGTCCTCCTGGCCGGTCTGGATGTAGCCGTGCGTGTCCGGCCTGATGCCCGGCGTGACGCGAAGGAGGACGTCCTGCACGACCCCGCGCGCCGTCGCCGCGGCGCCGATGCGCCCGAGCTCGAGCAGCGAGTCGACGACGATCCGGTCGACGCGCTCGCTGACGGCGTGTTCGACCTCCGCGAGCGTCTTGTTGTTCCCGTGGACCTGGACCCGCGAGGCCGGCACGCCGGCCGCCAGCGCGATGGCGAGCTCGCCGCCGGAAGCGCACAGGATCATGCAGCCTTCCTCGTGCACGACGCGGCACATCGCCTTGCACATGAAGGCCTTGGCGGCGTAGACCGTCTCCACCCTCTCCCAGTGGTAGGAGGTCCACTTCCGGAACTCGCGCAGCTGGTGGCGGATGTGCGCCTCGTCCATCACGTAGAGCGCGGTCCCCTGCTCGCGCGCGAGCCGCACCATGTCCACGCCGCCCACCCACAGCCGGCCGTCGTGCACCGCGGCCGTGATCGGCAGAAGCGACGAGAGGTCCGCCTCGGGATCGGTCGGCTCCTGCGGGATCGGCTCTTCGAGCATCGAAGTCCCCCTCCCTACATCCGCTCGGGAGCGGAGACGCCGACGAGCGCGAGCGCGCGCTCGAGGACGATGCGTGTCGCGTCGACCGCGGCAAGGCGGGCGCCCGTGAGGCGGGCGTCGTCGGTGACGACCCTGCACACCGTGTAGAACTGGTGGAAGACCGCCGCGAGTTCCTCTGCGTATCTCGTGAGCCGATGCGGCGTGCGCGCGAGCGCGGCCGCCTCCACGACCTCGGGGAACTCGCCGAGCTTGCGCAGGAGGGTGAGCTCCGCCTCGCCGTCGAGCAGCGCCAGCTCCGTCTCGGCCGGGATGCCGCCGGCCTTGCGCAGTATCGAGCAGATGCGCGCGTGCGCGTACTGGACGTAGTAGACCGGGTTGTCGGCGCTGTTGCGCGTGGCGAGCCCGATGTCGAAGTCGAGCGACTGGTCGGTGCTCCGGCGCAGGAAGAAGTAGCGCGCCGCGTCGGCGCCCACCTCGTCGAGGAGCTCCTCGAACGTGACCATCTCGCCGGTGCGCTTGCTCATCCGCACGGCCTCGCCGTCGCGGAAGAGGTTCACGAGCTGCCCGATGACGACCTCGAGTCCGCCGGGATGGCCGAGAGCTGCTGCGGCTGCCTCCATCCGCTTCACGTAGCCGTGGTGGTCGGCTCCCCACAGGTCGATGACGAGGTCGAAGCCGCGCGCGAACTTGTCGCGGTGGTAGGCGACGTCGGCGGCGAAGTACGTGTACGAGCCGTCGGCCTTGCGCAGCACGCGGTCCTTGTCGTCGCCGAAGTCCGTCGAGCGGAACCAGACGGCCCCCTCGTGCTCGAAGACGTGACCGGCCTCGCGCAGGACGGCGATAGCGGCTTCGACGGCGGTCGAGCCGTCCGGACCCGGCGCGTGGAGCGATCTCTCGGAGAACCACACGTCGAAGTCGACGCCGATGCCGTGGAGCACGCCCCGCAGGTGCGCGAGGACCTGCGCGTACGCCTTCTCCATGAAGTGCGCTTCGCGCGCACCCGGGTCGGCGTCCGCCCACGCATCGCCCTCGGCCGCGCGTATCTCCCGCGCGATGTCGGCGATGTACGCGCCGCGGTACCAGTCCTCGCCGAACTCGACCTCTCTTCCGCACTCCTCGAGATATCTCGCGGCGACGGACCTCGCGAAGATGTCCATCTGCACGCCCGCGTCGTTGACGTAGAACTCGCGCTCCACCGCGTGGCCGGTGTGCTCGAGCAGGCGCGCGATGGAGTCGCCCAGCGCCGCCCAGCGACCGTGGCCGACGTGCATCGGCCCAACCGGGTTCGCGGAGACGAACTCGACCTGGACCTTGCGCCCGCCGCCCGTCGACGAGCGCCCGTAGCCGGCGCCCGCCTCGCGGATCTCGCGCACGACGCGCTGGATGGGCGCGCGTGAGAGGCGGATGTTGATGAATCCCGGGCCGGCGATCTCGACGCCCTCGACGTCCGGGTGGGACGCGATGTTCGCCACGATCGCCGCGGCGACCTCGCGCGGAGCCATGCCCGCCGCCTTCGCCGCCCGCATCGCGACGTTGCTCGCCCAGTCGCCGTGACTCGGGTCCTTCGGGCGCTCGAGGGTGACTTCCGGCGGGTCTTCCAGGATCACCGCGCCCAAAGCGACCGCGGCGCTCAGGGCGTCGGTCAGCAGGATGACGATGACGTCGTTCACGGCTTCTTGCTCGCTCCCGGTATCGGCAGGTGAGGGACCAGGATACCGTATCACGCTGGGAGCGGCACGGCTCTCAGCGGTGGTAAGGCTCCCCGCGGAGTATGCGGAAGGCCCGGTAGACCTGCTCGAGAAGGACGACCCGCGCCATCTGGTGGGGGAACGTCATGGGAGACAGCGAGAGCCGTTCGTCGGCACGCGCGAGCAGCGCGGGATCGATACCGGCCGAGCCGCCAAGCACGAAGGCGAGCGGGCGTCCATCCCGCATGCGCTCGTCGAGCCAGCCGGCGAGACCCTCCGATCCGAGGGCGAGCCCGTCCGCGGCGAGTGCGACCACCCGCGCGCCGGCCGGGAGGGCGCGGCCCACGGCCTCGCCCTCCTCGCGCATCGCGCGATCGACCCCGGCGCCGAGGTCGCGGTCGGCCACCTCGACGACATCGATCGACACGTACGGGCGCAAGCGCTTGAGATACTCCTCGGCGGCGTCGCGCCACCAGCGCTCCTTGAGGCGGCCCACGGCGACGATCGTTATGCGCATCATCGGCAGAGCACGAGGTCGAACGACGCACTATCCCCCATTTGACCTGCTCCGTTCCGGCTTGCACCGCCCCAGGGGGCGCCAGGTCGCCACAACGTATCACGGGCTTCAGGACACGGACAAGACCTAGTCGTATGATGGTCACGCATGGTGTGGATCCTTCTCCGGCAAGCAGGGGGTCGTACCGGATGACGCGCTCACGGCAGACCATGTCGACCCGGCTGATCCAGGCCTTCGTGGGCGTCGCACTCCTTCCTCTCGCGGTGGCCGCGCTGGTGGGGGTGAACGCCTTCTCGACGGCGATGGACGGAGAGGCGCTGAGGCGCGTCGACGACCACATGATCGTCGCGCGACGCCTGCTCTCGGACCGGCTCGGTTCTTCCGTCGCGGCCGTCGAAGCGGCCGCCGGCGAAGAGTCGACCGTCCGCGCCTTGCAGGAGAATGACCGGACTACCCTCGTGACCGCGCTTGGTCAGGCCAACATGCACGTTCGCTCCTCCATCCTCGTGGCGGTCGATCGCCACGGGCGCGCACTCGCGTCCCAACGCGGCAGGATCGACGTGGCGCTGTCCGACGATCCGCTCGTTCGTGCCGGTCTCGCGGGAGCGACGCGCGGCACGATCGAGGTCGTCCCCAAGCGGGTACTCGACGCGTTCGGGCTCACGAGCGATGTGGCCATACCCGTGAAGGAGACACCGGGCGGCACACGCCACCGCGAGACCGTCTCTGGGGCGTTGGCCATCGGCGCCGTGACACCGGTGCGTTCGGCCGACGGCCGGCGCATCCTCGGAGCTCTCGTCTCCTTCGACATCATCAACCGCTCGTCGACCCTCGTCGACGAGATCGTGCTCGCGATCGGCGGCGAGGCGACGGTCTTCCAGGACGAGGTCCGCATCTCAACGACGGTACTGGGCCTCGACGGCAAGCGGGCGATAGGCACCGTCGCGGCCGATAAGGTCCAGAAGGCAGTGCTCGAGAAGCACGACTCCTACCGGGGGACCGCGTTCGTCGTCCGCCGCGATCTCCTGACCGCATACGAGCCGCTGAGGTCGGCGAGCGGCAGGGTCGTGGGGATGCTCTTCGTCGGACTGCCGCTCGATCCGTACGCGGCCGCCAAGAACTCCTACCTGTTGCGTCTCGCGGTCGCCCTGGTCGTCGGGATCGCACTCGCTCTCATCGCGGGGATCGCGATGTCGCGGGTGGTCGCCGGTCCCGTCAGCCGCGTGAGCGATGCGGCCAGGCTCATCGCCGACGGCGACCTGACGGTGACCGTGCCCGTGACGGGCAACAGGGAGACCGCAGCTCTCAGCGAGTCCTTCAACCTGATGACACGTGCGTTGTCCGGAGTCATCGCGGATGTCGACCGTGCCGCGGGACATCTCGCAGGCGTGGCGAGCGACATCGCGAGCTCGACCGAGCAGCAGGCCGCATCGACCGGCACCCAAGCATCCGCCGTCGCGGAGATGACGGCGACGCTCGAGGAGATGGTCGCCTCCTACGGTTCCGTGGCCGCCGCGGCCGACGAGGTGATGCGCCTCGCCGAAGACGCGCTAGAGGCGGCGCAAGGCGGAGAGACGTCGCTCGCGAAGGAGATCGAGGACATCCAGACGCTGCGCGGCGGAGCCGACGCGACCGCGTCGTCGGCGCACGAACTCGCGCGGGCGACGACCGAGATCGGCGAGGTGCTGGGGATCATCGACAACATCGCGGCGCGCACGAAGATCCTCGCGCTCAACGCCGCGATCGAGGCCGCCCGCGCGGGTGAGGCCGGCAAGGGGTTCTCGGTGGTCGCGGCGGAGATCCGTTCGCTCGCGGATTCCGTCACGGACTCGACCGCGCGCATCGAGGAGACGGTCGGCTCGATCCAGCGGGGGACGAGCGGTCTCGCGTCGAAGGCTGAGAACCACGCGACGCTAGCGGGCGACAGCGTCGAGATGGTCTCCCGCACCGGGTCGACGTTCTCGGACATCGTGGAGCAGATGGCGGCCACGGCCTCCGCCGCGCGGCAGATCGCCGCGGCCGCGGCGCAGCAGCGCACGGCTTCCGACCAGATACTCGGGGCGATGCTCCAAGTGAACAACGCCACCGACGAGAACGCCCGCGCAGCTCGCGACGTGGCCGACTCGGTGCGGGACCTCGACGGCGAGTCTCGCAAGATGCGTGACAACCTTCGCGGGTTCCGCCTCTGATCCTGCCGGCGTGCGAGGGATCAGCGCACCCGCACCGCTCTCGGTCCGCTCGTGTTCGCGACGTGCCCGGCGTCGGCGTGGTACGCGAGGATGCGCCAGCTTCCCGTGTAGGGCAGCGACACGCGGACACTGTAGCGGCTGCGGACACCGTAATCGACGTTGCGTACCCATACGGTCCGGTAGAGCACCCAGCGACCGGAGACGTAGCGCATGATGCGCAACTGCACCGAGTAAGCGCCCGCGCGATGGCGCGGCAGGAGCAGGCCGGTCACGGTGAACGCGGTCCTGCGACGCACGATCGACGAGGCGCTCGGGACCGACAGCGCGGCTCGCGGGCGGACGACGACGCGGAGCGTGGGCGAGACGGTCGTCTCGAGCGAGACGTCGCCGGCGAAGGAGAGCCTGAACGATACCGTGGCCGTGGCCGTCAGCGTGCGCCGATACGCAGACCCGAACGGAGTCAGTGTCGCGACGCGCACCCAGCGAGTCCCTACTTGGGTCTCGAGAATCACGTCGCGCGTGGGCACCGGAGCGCCAGACGCGTCGGTCATGCCACCCGTGAGTGTGAACTGCCTGCCGACGTCGACGGTCGAGACCGGCCCCGCCAGCGTCAGGATCACACCCGCGCGAGGTCCGCTTCCGACCGCGGTCGCCGAAGCGGTGGCGGCGAGCGACCAGTTCCCTACCGCGTCTCTCGCGAAGGCCGTGTAGAAGTACGTCGCGAGATCCACGATGTCCGTGTCGACCATGGCGGTCGACGTCCCCTCGTACAGGCGCGACTGCGTCACCGTCACGGTCGGACTCGTCGCGTGCCCCGACGTCGAGCGCAGGACACGCATCGCGGTGGTGCTCGTGTCCACGACCGACCAGGCGAGGTCTACCCCGCCGCGACGCGCGACGGCCGTCATGCTGGAGACCGCCGCCGGGGGAGTCGTGTCGGGCGGCAGTTCCTCCACCACGGTGAAGGGGGAGAGCGACTGGACGCGACCCGTGATGGTGTGCGCGACGAGGTCGCGAGAGACCGTGCAGTCCACCCACCGGCCGCCGGACCAGTGCTGGATCTGAAGATCCAGCGCGCGCGCGTCGGAGATGGACGGGTCGTATGGCAGCGTGATGTCGATGAATCCGTCGAATGTGCCGGAGAACCGGATGTCGAAGTAGGACCCGACGACGCGGAAACCGACGACGCCTTCGGTGTTAGGCGGGTCGGACAACACGGATACCTCTACCACACCCGCCGTCGTCACCTGGCTGAACTCGACGCCGAACGTCGTGTCGCGACCATTCACCCGGACCGCACCGGAGGCCTCGACACCCGTCCCGGTGGCGACCGCCGCACGTGCGACGTCGCGCGGGAGCGTCACCCGAAGCACAGAGCTCGGAGACGAGACCCTGCCCGCGAGATCTACCGTCCTGATCGAGAAATCGTAGACGCCTCCGGCGGTGAGACCGCCGACCCTGGTCGTCGTCGCGGCGCTCGCGCCCATCGCCGATCCCGAGCCGTCGCATACCTGGTAGCCGGAGATGCCGGCTGCGTCGGACCCCGCTCCCCACACCAGCGTGACCGAGTCCGTGGTCACCGCGGTCCACGAGACGCTGCCGGGCGGAGACGGAGCCGTGGTGTCGAGCGTGATCGTGTCCGTGACCGACGCGGCGTTGCCCGCTGCGTCGCGGTACTGGGCGGTGACGGTCCTCACACCGTCTCCGGCGGGCAGCACGGTCGAGGTCGCGGCCGCGTAGGCGACCCAGGCGGAGTATCCCGCTCCGGCGTCGAAGCGCATCTCGAGGGCGCCCGTGACGGTGGAGTCGAGCGAGACGGTGGTGGAGCTGGTCAGCGCCGCGCCGTCCGCGACGGCGAAGGTCCCGCTGGGGGCGACGGTGTCGAGCGTGATCGTGTCCGTGACCGACGCGGTGTTGCCCGCCGCGTCGCGGAACTGGGCGATGACGGTCTTCACGCCGTCTCCGGCGGGCAGCACGGTCGAGGTCGCGGCCGCGTAGGCGACCCAGGCGGAGTATCCCGCTCCCGCGTCGAAGCGCATCTGCGCCGCCCCGGTGACAGCGGAGTCGAGCGAGACGGCGGTGGAGGTCGCGAACGCCGAGCCCGCCTGCACCGCAAGGGTGCCGCTGGGAGCTGCGGTGTCGAGCGTGATCGTGTCGGTGACCGTCGCGATGTTCCCCGCCGCGTCGCGGTACTGGGCAGTGACGGTCTTCACGCCGTCGCCGGCGGGCAGTACGGTCGTCGTCGCGGTCGCGAACGCGGTCCACGCGCCGAGACCGCTCCCGCCGTCGATGCGCATGTCGATCGCGTCGGAGCTGGCCAGCGTGACGGCGACCAGAGTGGACGACGTCCACGCGGATCCCGAGGCGACGGTGATCGAGCCGCTGGGAGCCGTGGTGTCAAGCGTGATGGTGTCCACGACCGAGGTGGCGTTCCCCGCCGCGTCGCGGTACTGGGCGGTGACGGTCTTCACGCCGTCGCCCGCCGGCAGCGCGGTAGAGGTCGCGGCCGCGTAGGCGACCCAGGCGGAGTATCCCGCTCCCGCGTCGAAGCGCATCTGCGCCGCCCCGGTGACAGCGGAGTCGAGCGAGACGGCGGTGGAGCTGGTCAGCGCCGCACCGTTCGCGACGGCGAAGGTGCCGCCGGGAGGCGTGGCATCTAGCGTGATCGTGTCCACGACCGAGGCGGTGTTGCCCGCCGCGTCGCGGTACTGGGCGGTGACGGTCTTGGTGCCGTCGCCGGCCGGGACCGTGACCGTGGCGTCGGTCGCGAACGTGGTCCACGCGCTGAATCCGCTCCCGCCGTCGAGGCGCATCTCGATCGCGTCGGGACTGGCCAGCATGACGGCGACCAGCGTGGACGACGTCCACTCGGATCCCCAGGCTGCGAAGAGCGAGCCGCTCGGACCCGAGACATCGAGCGTGATCGTGTCGACGGTCGAGGTGGCGTTGCCTGCGGCGTCGCGGTACTGGGCGGTGACGGTCTTGGTGCCGTCGCCCGCCGGGAGCGCGGTCGAGGTCGCGGCCGCGTAGGCGACCCAGGCGGAATAGCCCGCTCCCGCGTCGAAGCGCATCTCGAGGGCGCCCGTGACGGTGGAGTCGAGCGAGACTGCGGTAGTGGTGGTCAGCGCCGCACCGTTCGCGACGGCGAAGGTGCCGCCGGGAGGCGTGGTGTCCAGAGTGATCGTGTCGACGACCGAGGCAGCATTGCCCACCGCGTCGCGGTACTCGGCGGTGACGGTCTTGGTGCCGTCTCCGGCCGGCAGCGCGGTCGAGGTCGCGGCCGCGTAGGCGACCCAGGCGGAATAGCCCGCGCCGGCGTCGAAGCGCATCTCGAGGGCGCCCGTGACGGCGGAGTCGAGCAAGACTGCGGTAGTGGTGGTCAGCGCCGCACCGTTCGCGACCGCGAAGGTGCCACTGGGAGCGACGGTGTCGAGCGTGATCGTGTCGACGACCGAGGTGGCGTTGCCCGCCGCGTCGCGGTACTGGGCGGTGACGGTCTTCACACCGTCTCCGGCGGGGAGCGCGGTCGAGGTCGCGGCCGCGTAGGCGACCCAGGCGGAATAGCCCGCTCCGGCGTCGAAGCGCATCTCGAGAGCGCCCGTGACGGTGGAGTCGAGCGAGACTGCGGTAGTGGTGGTCAGCGCCGCTCCGTTCGCGACGGCGAAGGTGCCGCTGGGAGCGACGGTGTCGATGACGACCGGCCCGAAGCGGACGACGCCCCCCGCGTTGCCGGCGGAGTCGATCGCCCGCACTGCGAGGTACCAGGTGCCGTCGGCGAGCGGCGGCGTGCTGGTGGTCGCAGCGGACTGGTCGATGACGGTGTCGGGGTCGTCTGTGGCGGATGTGGTGACGAGCACCGAGTAGCCCGCCACGCCCGAGTACACGTCCGTCGCGCCCGAGAAGGAGACGGTCAGCGTCGTGGCGCTCGTGGGCGTCGAGGCGACGTGCGTCGAGCTCGACAGCGACAACCCTATCGGAACCGACTTGTCGATGAGCACGTTCGCCGTGTGACTCGTCTCGGCGTTGCTGGAAGCGTCGACCGACCAGTACCCGAACGTCGTCGTGCCCTCGACGGAGACCGTGACCGGCAGCGAGTAGAGGTTGCCGACCCCGCCGTTGAGAGCGTAGTAGGTGTTCGACACGCCGGAGCCGGCGGGATCCGTGGCGGTGAGGGTGACGGTGACGTCGCGCGAGACCCACCCGCCCGGGATGCCGGATACGGTCGTCTCCGGGGGC
>JBAZZO010000015.1 GCA_041658765.1 Coriobacteriia bacterium
CCCGCCGTTGAGAGCGTAGTAGGTGTTCGACACGCCGGAGCCGGCGGGATCCGTGGCGGTGAGGGTGACGGTGACGTCGCGCGAGACCCACCCGCCCGGGATGCCGGATACGGTCGTCTCCGGGGGCGTCGTGTCCGGGGGCGTGGTGTCGATGACGACGGGGCCGAAGCGGACGACGCCCCCCGCGTTGCCGGCGGAGTCGATCGCCCGCACTGCGAGGTACCAGGTGCCGTCGGCGAGCGGCGGCGTGCTGGTGGTCGCAGCGGACTGGTCGATGACGGTGTCGGGGTCGTCTGTGGCGGATGTGGTGACGAGCACCGAGTAGCCCGCCACGCCCGAGTACACGTCCGTCGCGCCCGAGAAGGAGACGGTCAGCGTCGTGGCGCTCGTGGGCGTCGAGGCGACGTGCGTCGAGCTCGACAGCGACAACCCTATCGGAACCGACTTGTCGATGAGCACGTTCGCCGTGTGACTCGTCTCGGCGTTGCTGGAAGCGTCGACCGACCAGTACCCGAACGTCGTCGTGCCCTCGACGGAGACCGTGACCGGCAGCGAGTAGAGGTTGCCGACCCCGCCGTTGAGAGCGTAGTAGGTGTTCGACACGCCGGAGCCGGCGGGATCCGTGGCGGTGAGGGTGACGGTGACGTCGCGCGAGACCCACCCGCCCGGGATGCCGGATACGGTCGTCTCCGGGGGCACGAAGTCCCTCGGCGGGACGTAGCGCAGGATCACGCCGGCCTTCCCGACCACCCAACCGTGAGTCGCGTCGACGAAGTCGCATGCGTAGAGATGCTGCACCGTCCCGGAAGCCTGCGCGCCCCAGGTGATCCCCCCGTCGGTCGTGGCGACGATGATCCCCGAGGCGCCGACCGCCCAGCCGTGCGTGGCATCGGTGAACCGGATGGAATAAAGGAGGTTGCCCGTGCCAGAGGCCTGCACTGTCCAGTTCGCTCCGCCATCCGTGGTGGCGACCATGGCTCCCGCGCCACCGACCGCCCAGCCGTGCGTGGAGTCGATGAAGCGGACGCCCCATAGGGCCTGCACGGTGCCTGAGGTCTGCGCCGTCCAGGTCGTCCCGCCGTCGGCCGTCGCGAGGATGATGCCGCCGGCGCCGACCGCCCAGCCGTGCGTGGCGTCGGCGAAGTGGACGGAGTACAGGGCGGAGGTCGTGCCGGATGTCTGAGGCGTCCAGGTTGCTCCACCGTCGGTCGTCGCGAGGATGGTGCCGATGTTGCCGATGGCCCACCCACGGGATGCGTCGACGAAGGAGACCCCGTTGAGGAGCTGTGCGGTCCCCGAGGTCTGCGACGTCCATGTCGCCCCACCGTCGGTCGTGGCGATGATCACCCCGCTCGACCCGACCGCCCACCCGTCGGAAGCGTTCACGAAGGAGATCGACCTGATGATGGTGGTACCGGCGGCGGGCGATGTCTGAGGTCCCCAGGTGGCGCCACCGTCGGCGGTCGCCAGCATCACGTTGCTCGCTCCGCCCACCCAGCCGTGCGTGGTGTCGACGAACTCGGCTGCGTACAGGATCGTCGCGACGCCCGATGTCTGCGCCGCCCAACGCGCCGAAGTGTCCAGTCCGATGGTGTCGGAGAGCGGGAGCACGTCCCCTACCGCATCGCGGAACTCGACCTGGACCGTCCGGATGCCGTCGGCTCCGACGAGCGTCGAGGCGATCGTCGACGCATACGGCATCCAGTCGCCGAAGCCACCGCCCACGTCGAAGCGCATCTCGGTGGCGCCGGTCACGGTCGAATCCAGCGAGACCGCGGCCGATGTCGTCGACCCGGCGCCGAGATTGATCGCGAAAGTGCCGACCGGGACCGCGGCACTGGCCCCGAGTGGACAGAACGCCAGCACCAGAACCGACACGAGCATGAGGCGGGTGAGACTTCTCGCTACTCGCAAGTTGGACCTTTCGCTCGCAGTGCAAGGTGAGTGGCTCGATCGAGCCACTCCTCCTAGTCATACAATCGGCCGTACTCAAGGTCGCCTTGAGGGAGAGTTGCGGGCGATCCTTAATGTTAGACAAGCAAAGCGGGGACCGAAGTCCCCGCAGGTAGATTATGGAGCCGACGAAGGGATTCGAACCCTTGACCCCCGCATTACGAGTGCGGTGCTCTGGCCAGCTGAGCTACGTCGGCGTGCTGCCGTTCTTCTCCGTTGACGCCCCGCCGCCACCGCGCCTTCTCCGGCGACGCCGTCGTCCCGTGCCTTGACCCGCCTGCTCCGAGACCTCCGCTGCCGGAGTCTCCGGGGCCGGCGCTTCCTTCGCGCGCTCCGGCGGCGCCTCGGCGCTCCGTTCGCGTCCCGAAGACCGTCTGCCGCCCCTGCCGCGCTCGGCTGCGGCGGCCGGCCTCGGCGGCGCGGCCTCCCGCTCCGCGAGGGAGGCGACGAACGCGACCATCGACTCGTTCTCCGAGTCGTGCAGCTTCTCGGCATCGACACGGCACGGACACCCGTGTCCGGGACACTCCATCGCCTCGAGCGGCACCTTGAGCTCGCCGCCCTCCTCGAGCCGGACTGTGACCATCTCGTGCGGCGTGTTGAGGTCCGAGACCTTGCCGTTGCCCGCCGGCGTCTCCACCGGCGTCCCACGCTTCGGGGCACGGGACTTGAAGTCCTTGTATGCCTCGTACTCGTAGCGCAGACAGCACATGAGTCTGCCGCACAGGCCGCTGATTTTCAAGGGGTTGAGCGGCAGGTCCTGCTCCTTCGCCATGCGGATCGAGACGGGCTGGAACTCGCCGCCGAACCGCACGCAACAGAGCTGCTCGCCGCAATGGCCGAGCCCTCCGACCATCCGCGCCTCGTCACGTACGCCCACCTGGCGCATGTCGATGCGCGCCTTGCTCTCGGACGCCAGATCCCGCACGAGATCGCGGAAGTCCACCCGCTCCTCGGCGACGAAGTAGAAGACCGCCTTGGATCCGTCGAACAGGTACTCGACGCCGATGGGCTTCATGTCGAGACCGTGCTTGCCGATGAGCTCGCGATAGCGGCGCATCGCGGCCCGCTCCTTCTCGAGCAGGTCCGCGGCGACCGTGAGGTCCTCCTCGGTCGCCACCCGGACGACGGGACGCAAGCCGGCCGGCGGCTTCTCTACTTCGAACGGTGCCGCGACGACCTCGCCGAGCTCGGTCCCACGGTCGGTCGTCACGACGACGCGATCGCCCTCGACGGGCGAAGCGTCGCACGGATCGAAGAACATCACTTTCGGCGCGAACCGAAGTCTCACTCCCACGGCTGTGGGCACTGGAACGCCTCCTGTATGTCGAGCAGCATGGCCTCTACGGCCGACTGGGGGCTCACATTATACGAGATGCGGCGCCGGGACTCACCGATTGCCGCGAGGGCGGACAAGAACCGGCCCGCCGGCACCGTGGAAAGCGCGATCATCGCGTCCAAACCGTCGCGGTTCGCGACGGCGTCCGGCGCCCCGCTCGCCACTGCCAAGCAATCCCGGAGCCAGCTGTCCGTGACGTTGAGGATCTCCGCGAGACCCTCGCGCTCCCGAGCGGTCATCTCCCGCTTGTGCCGGTCCGCGACGGCGCGCTCGGAGCCCCCGACGAACTCCCGCCGTTCGCGCAGCTCCTCGGCCTGGGACGCCTTGAGCTCGTCGAGCGGCACCTTGACGGTGGAGAGCAGCGAGCGCGTGGCGACCAGTACGTCGTGCGCGTCCATCGACGGCAACTCGCGCAACACGCCGACGACGGCGTCGCGCGCGGCGCGTCGCCCCTGCGACCTGAGGAACTCGAGCGCCTGCGGCATCACGCTCCCGGCGGCCGCGAGCGCCGCGCGTGCCTCGTCCTCGCCCGCCCCCGTGCGCTCCGTCAGCAGGGCCGCGGCGGCGGTCGGCGGCATCGGGCGGAACCTGATCACCTGACAACGCGAGACGATGGTGGGCAGCACCGACTCGACCATCCGGGCGAGGAGCACGAAGACCACATCGTCCGGGGGCTCCTCCAGTGTCTTCAGGAACGCGTTGGCGGACTCGGCGTTGAGCGCGTCGGCCTGCTCGATCAGGTAGACCTTGTGGGAGGCCTCCACCGGTCGAAGGTTCACGTCGTGGATGAGGTCGCGCACCTGATCGACGAGGTAGGTGGCCGTCCCCTCCGGCTGCAGCACGTGGATGTCAGGATGGGTGTCGCGCTTCACCCGCGCGCACGTCGGGCAGCCTCCGCATCCGTCCTCGCAGAAGATCGCGCACGACAGCGCCTTCGCTGCCTTCTTCTTGCCCGTACCCGCGGGACCGACGAAGAGGTACGCGTGCGCCACCGAACCCTCGCGCGCCTGCGTCCTCAGGACCTCGACGGCTCGCGGCTGTCCGATGAGGTCGTCCCAGACGTCTCGGCCCATGCTCTCAGACCGCCGTTCCGCGCGACCGCAGGACCGGAGCTACCGCGGCCCAGACTCCCTCGAAGACAGCGCCCTCGTCCGCCGACGCGTCGACCACGCGGAACCGCTCCTGCTCGGCCTTCGCGAGCTCCAGGAACCCCGATCGCACGCGCTCGTGGAATGCGATGTCCTCCAGTTCGAGACGGTCGGCTCCCGCGCCGGTGGCGCGCTTCAGACCTACGCGCGGGTCGACGTCGAGCAGGACCGTCAGATCGGGCGTGAGACCTCCGGTCGCCCATGCGTTGAACTCGAGGACCTGCGAGAGCGGCAGACCGCGCCCAGCGGCCTGGTAGGCCGTCGACGAGTCGGCGAACCGGTCGGCGAGCACAACCCCTCCGTTCGCCAGAGCCGGACGCAGGACCTTGGCGACGAGTTCCGCCCTGCTCGCCTCGTACAAGAGCAACTCCGCAGTGGCCTCGATGCCCTCGTGCGCCGGATCGAGGAGGAGCCTGCGGACGAGATCGCCCAGAGGAGTGCCTCCCGGCTCGCGGACGCACGTGCACTCGACGCCCGCCGCGCGCAAGCGCGACGCGACTCGCGCGAGCTGCGTCGACTTCCCGCAACCCTCGCCCCCTTCGAAGGAGACGAGACATCCGCCCATGCCCGTCACCGTCCTTCCCGACGCCACTGGACCCGGGCCTCGGCGTAGAGATCGCCGCCGAGCGTGTCGATGGCGACGAACGCCGGGAGGTCCTCGACCTCGAGTTCGACGAGCGCCTCGGTGCCCAACTCTGGATAGGCGACCGTGCGAGCCGACCGGACGTGCTCCGCGAGAAGGGCCGCCGCCCCGCCGACCGCCGCGAGGTACACGGCGCCGTTGGCGACGCACGCGGCGCGGACGGCGGAGGAGCGCGCGCCCTTCCCGATCGTGACGGTCACGCCGCCGGCGAGCATCTCAGGCGTGAAAGGGTCCATGCGCCTCGCCGTCGTCGGACCGATCGCGCCGATCGCGCGACCGGCGGCGGCCGGCGTAGGTCCCGCGTAGAAGATGGCCTGCCCCGCCAGGCCGTACGGCAGGGCGCCGGTGGCCCGCGCCTCGGCGAGGAGCCGCTCGTGAGTGGCGTCACGCGCTGTGAAGACGGTCCCCGTCACGAGCACCTCGTCGCCGGCCCGCAGACTCGCGAGCGTATCGCGGTCCGCGGGCAGACTCAGACGCAGCGGCTCAGACACCCGCACCCCCCTTCGCCGGCACGGGACCCTGGCCGTCCCTGAGCATGCGGAACGCATAGAACGCGGCCGCGAGCACGATGAGCGAGGCGAGCTGCAGCGTGATGCGCGGGCCCGTCAGCACGACGTGCTCGGGGGCGAGGTGGCGCTGTTCGATGACGCGCTTCACGATGCGGCTCGCAACGTCCCCGAGCGGCGCCATGACGATCATCGACACGAGCAGCGACACCCTGATCACCGACTCGAGGGCGGTGAAGACACGCCCGCGCAGCTCGTCCGCGGTCGTCTGGACGACGTACGTGTTGCCCGCGACGGTCACCATCGCGATCGAGAATCCAGCCGCGACCGCGAACAACGCGGCGATCCAGTAGATCCCCACGCTCGCGAACGCGAGCATCGAGACCCCGAACGCCGCTACGCTCCCCGCGAAGAGCCACGTGAGCGGCACGCGATGCGACAGACGCGGGACGAGGAGCGCGCCGCTCGCCATGCCGAAGGCGAGGAAGACGAGGATGAACGTCTGCGGAGCCGCGACGAGCGTCCGCAGGGCTTGGATGCGCTCGAGTATGGGCACTCCTCCGGTGAGGTTGTGCTGCACGTAGACCAGACCGACCGGCACGATGGTGCCGCCTCCGAGGATCGCGAACCCGATGGTGACGAGGAGGCCCCGCAGCTCGCGGTGGTCGCGCAGGAAGGCGAAGGACTCGCGGACGTCCTTCCCGATCAGCGACAGGTCGAGCCGCGCGCCCGAGCCGCGCACGGAGCGCGCGACCTTGCCGATGCGCCAGATCGCCACCGCGGAGACGAGGAACGTCAGGCTGTCGACGATGACGCCGGCTCGGGGACCGAGGAGGGCGGGCGCGAACAGGCCCACGAAACGGGAGACTATCGGCAGCTTCGCGGCGAGGACGAGCCGTACCGCCCGCTCGAACGCCGCGAGGATCGCGCCCGAAGCCGTGAGGCCCACCAGCATGCTCGCCTGCTGCGTGGTGTACGACAGCCCGTTCGCGGAGGTGATGTCGCCCTCCTCGGCGAGATACGGGATCAGCGCGCTCTTCGCCGGGAAGAAGAAGATGCTCGCCGTCTCCATCAGCAGTACCACGAGGTAGATCAGCGCCAAGCTGTTCGTCGTCATGAGCGCGAGCGCCAGGACGGCGCGCACGACGTCGCAGGCGATCATGAGCCTGCGACGGTCGAACCGGTCCACCAGGACACCCGTCACCGAAGAGAACACCAGCGACGGGATGATCTTGGCGATCAGGATGCCCGCGACGGCGAACGACGAGCCGCCCGAGAGCGACGTCACGAGTGGCATGAGGAAGCCGATGACGAGCCAGTCCCCTACACCGGAGACGAACTGGCTCACCCACAGGCGCCTGAACCGGGGGTTCGCCGCGAGGCGGCGGTAGGCCCCTCGCGAGAGTGCGGGAAGGTCCGCCGAGACCATCAGGGCACGTCCACGCTCGCCGAGCGCATCGCGCAGCACCCTAGGTTCACGGCCACCGGCAGTGCGGCGATGTGGCAGGGCGCCGTCTCGACGTGCACGCCGAGCGCGGTCGTGGTCCCGCCCAATCCCGCCGGGCCGATCCCTGTCGCGTTGACCGCCTCGAGCAGCTCGGCCTCGAGCGCCGCGGCGCGCGGGTCCCGAGAGGGCCCGAGCGGGCGCATCAGCGCGCGCGTCGCGAGACGCGCGACCCCGTCGAACGTCGACCCGACGCCGACGCCGATGACGAGCGGCGGACACGCGCCCGTCGCCTTGGCGTCCACGGTCTCCAGTACGACGCGACGCACACCCTCCAAGCCTTCCGCGGGGTCGAGCATCGCCAGGACGGATGCGTTGTCCGATCCTCCGCCCTTGAGCATCACATGGACGGTCGCGCCACGCCCCGGACGGAGCGTCACGTCGAGGAACGCGGGTGTGTTGTCCCCGGTGTTCGACCGGTCGAAGACCGCGTCGCGTACCACGCTCATGCGCAAGGCGTTCTCGCGGTATGCGATGGCGACCGCCTCGTCGACGGCCGCGGCCAGATCGCCCCCCACACCCTGGTCGGTGCCGATCTCGAGGTGGACCCGGACCGTCCCGGTGTCCTGACATATCGGCACGTCGTCGCGCTCGGCGATCCCCGCATTCTCGAGGAGCATGCGCAGTACCGCCCTGCCGCGCTCCGAGGACTCGCTCTCGCATGCTGCGGCGATGGCGTCGCGCACGTCCTCGCGCAGGGCCGTCGCGGCCCGCCCGATCGCGTACCCCACGGCGGACGCTACCGCTGCGGCCTCGAGCACCCTAGACCTCCGGTCCCAGGGACGCCACCTGCGCGGCGACACCGTCCGCGGACGCGCGCAGCGCCGCGAGTTCGGCGTCGTCCAAGTCGAGTTCGGGCACCCCGCGCACGCCGGACCGACCGAGCGAAGCGGGCACCGAGAGATGGACGCCTTCGATACCGTACTCGCCTTCCAGGCGGACGCAACTCGGCAGCACCGCGCCGGTGTCGCCGACGATCGCGGCGACCATCGCCGCCACGGACGCCGCGGGAGCGTAGAAGGCGCTCCCCGTCTTCAGGTGCGCCACGACCTCGGCTCCGCCTGAGACGGTGCGACGCACGACCTCTGCGACGCGCCCAGGCGCGAGGACGTCGATCAGGGCCTTGCCGGCCACGCTCGAATGGCGGGGAAGCGGGACCATCGTGTCGCCGTGCGCGCCGACGACGAGCGCCTCCACCTCGTCGATGGCCGCGCCCGTCTCCTCGGCGATGTAGAACGCGAAGCGGGCGGAGTCGAGCACGCCGCCCATCCCCAGCACGCGCCCGGCCGGCATGCCCGAGACCTTCCAGGCGAGATCGGTCATGACGTCGAGGGGGTTGGTGACGCACAGGAGAACGGCGTCGGGGGATCGCGGCGCCACCTCGCCGATCACCGAACGCACGATACCCGCGTTCGCCGCAAGGAGGTCCTCACGTGTCATCCCCGGCTTGCGAGGCAGTCCAGCCGTCACCACGACGACGTCCGAGCGCTCGGTGCCGTCGTAGCCGTTGATCCCCGTCACCTTCGGACCGAACCGCTCGACGCTGCGGCTGTGGCTCATGTCGAGCGCCTTGCCCTGAGGAACGCCCTCGACGACGTCGACGAGCACGACGTCCGCGATGCCCTTCAAAAGAAGGAGGAAGGCCGCGGTCGCTCCGACCTGGCCGGCTCCGACGACGGTGACCTTGGGGTAGCCCAACGTGATGCCTTCCTGTCGCGATAGGACCGAGGATCCGACGGGAGGGCCCGTCGTCACCGGGATTCTACCATGTGGCATCGGTCGGCCACGGCTGCGCGGAGCGCGTGCCGCCATGGACCGCGAGCCGCTGGCGCAGGATCGGCGGCACCTCGGGCTGCCGTTCGCGGACGCCGAGCGCGACGGGGACCTCGACGTCGGCGAAGAGCACCTCCTCCGAGTCGCCCGCCTCCGCCACGACGTCCCCCGCGACGACGATGGCGGCGCACCCGGGGCGTTCGGGGCTTCCGTCCACGACCGCCGTGACGAGCACGAGCCCGGCGACCGCCAGGCTGACGCCTATGGCCAGCTCGCGGAAGGCCTCGGCCTGGATCGCCGACTCCGGCTCGGGTCTCCATGCCATCGCGGAGACGCCCTCTCGCGCGAGACGCGCGAGAACACCGGCCTCTGCGCAAGCATCGCCCCACAGGACGGCGGTCCTCCCCAGCGGCGTGTCGAACGGGGGCTCGGCGCCGTCACCCACGGAGACCACCGTGAGACCGTCCACGACCTTGGCCGAGGTCTCATCACACGCCGAAGAGCCGGACAGCGCTGGGACGATGACGACCTTGGCGCCCGCGCGCGCCGCTTCATCCACGACATCGGCAAGGGCGAGCCTGTCGGCCTCGATGCCGTCACGAAGTCGGTGCTGCACCACGGCGATGCGCATCGGTCCCACCCCCTGATGGGTTCCTACCCGAAGAGAGGGAGCGCGCCGCTACTTCTTCGGCTTCGGCTTCGCCTTCCGGCTCGGCTTCTTCGGCTTCGCCGCCTTCGTCGGACAGTCAGGGTCGATGCAGATTCGCCACGGCCCCTTCTTCGTTTGCACGATGACGACCGGATAACCGCACGGGCATGTCTCGCCCGTCGCCTCGATGTCTCCGCTCTGCGGCAGGGGCATGAACGGCTTCGGGCACCCGCCCTCGTGGTTCGTGCACCGCGCGTACCGGTTGCCGACAGCGGAATACCGCACCCAGAAGACTCCCCCGTCGCACTTCGGGCACGATCCGAGTTCGATCTCGGGGCCCTTCTTCGTGGGGCAATCGGGACTCAGGCACATCGTCCTGGGCCGCTTCTTGAACTGGATGACCAGCACCTGCGGGGTCCCACAGACGGGGCAGGCCTCCTCCACGGCCGAGAACTTCGCCTTCTTGGGGAGCGGGAAGGTGACCGGACAGTCCGGATAGCCGCTGCACCCCACGAAGTAGGACTTCGTCTTGGGAGAGAACTTGATGACGAGGTCGTGGCCGCTGGCCGGGCAACGACCGACCTTCGAGTCGTCCAGCGCCGCTACCTCGAGCGCCTCGCCGACCGCGAGGACCGTCTCGTCGGGCAGGAGGGCGGCGATGACGCCCCCGAGCAGATGCCTGGAGCGGTCGACGACCTCCTCGCGACCCGCGCGGCCGTCCGCGATGGCGTCCATGTCCGCCTCGAGGTCGCTCGTCATGCCCGGCGTGGTGATGCGCTCGGCGTATTGCTCGAGGGCGTCGATGACCGCCCTGCCCTTGCAGGTAGGCTCGGCGGGGTCGTTGACGACGTACTTGCGGTCGTAGAGCGTCTGGATGATGTCGTGGCGCGTCGCCTTCGTGCCCAGACCGAGGCGCTCCATCTCCTGGATGAGCTTGCCCTGCGTGTAGCGCGACGCGGGCTGCGTCTGCTTCGCCTCCATCGTGGCGCCCTCGAAGGACGCGGTGTCGCCCTCGGCGAGTGGAGGCAGGTGCTCGTCCTTCTTCAGGCCGTAGGGGTAGATGGCGCGGAATCCCGGCTCGGAGACGACATCGCCCTTCGCGACGAAGCGCTCACCGCTAACGTCGAGATCGACCCTCGTCGCCTCGACGAACGCCGGACCCGAGAGTGTGGCGAGGAACCGCCGCGCGACGAGGTTGTAGATCTTCCACGCCTGGCCATCGAGCTTGTCGGGGTCTCCGACGCCCGTCGGGTGGATCGGCGGGTGGTCGGTCGTCTCCTTCGGGCCGCGCGTAGGAGTGAGCGCACCGCCGAGCAGGCGCTTCGCATGCTCGCGATAGACGGGGACCTCGCAGAGGGTGTTGAGCAGGGCCTTCAGGTCGAGGCTCGGAGGGTAGACCGTGTTGTCGACGCGCGGGTACGAGATGAGGCCGCTCATGTAGAGGGACTCGGCCACCTGCATCGTGCGGGCCGGCGCGACCCCCTCGTTGGCCGCCGCGGCCATCAGCGAGGTGGTGTTGAAGGGCACGGGCGGATCGACCTTGCGCCTCGTGCGCTTCGTCTCGACGACCGTCCCGGTCCCGGCGCCTTCGACGGCCCGCATGACCGCGAGAGCGTCGTCCTCCGTTTTGAAGCGGTCGGTCGCGTGCCCGGCGGTGAAGGAGCCACCTCCGGCCGCGAAAGCTCCCTTGACGGTCCAGTAGTCCTCGGGGACGAAGCGGTCGCGCTCCTTCTCCCGATCGACTATGTGCTTGAGTGTCGGAGTCTGCACGCGTCCGGCCGAGATCACGTCCCCGAACGGCTTCCTCGACTTGCGCTGGTTCGCGAGCGTCAGGTACCTGGTGAGCGTCGCGCCCCACACGAGATCGATGTCCTGCCGCGACTCGCCGGCCTGCGCCAGCGCGTCCGATATCTCCCCGACCTCGGCGAAGGCGCGCTCGATCTCCCCCTTCGTGATGGCCGAGAAGCGCACCCTGTGCACGGGCACGTCGGCGTTGACGTCGCGCACGACCGATCGCGCGTCGGCGCCGATGAGCTCGCCCTCGCGGTCGAAGTCGGTAGCGATGACCACCTCGTCCGCCTTCTTGGCGAGGCTGCGCAGGGACTGGATGATGCCCTTCTCGGCGGGAAGCTTGAGGATCGGCGCATCGACGAGCGTGGGCAGGGCGTCGAGCCGCCACTTCTTCAGATCGACTGCGGGAGCGCCCTTCTTCGGAGAGTGCTGCTCGGGGAAGTCCACCTTCATGATGTGGCCCTTGAGCCCGATGGAGACCCAGTCCTCGCCGTCGCGGCGGAACGTGTAGACGGGGGTCGTGTAGACCTTGTCGGTCGCGGACTTGCCGACCGCCAGTATCTCGGCGATGCGGCGCGCGGCGATGTTCTTCTCGGAGATGATGAGTCGCATGGGTGACACTATATACGCCGTGCGGCCGGCCGATGCAAGACCTGACTCAGAGTCCGAGGTCCTTCGACCGGGCCTGCATCGCGGCGAGAGAGAGGGCGAGGAACTCCTCGCGGCCCAGGCCACAGGCCTCGCACGTGTCCATCTGGTCGCGGCTCGCGCCTCTGGCGAACGCCTTCTCCTTCCAGCGCTTCAGAAGCGCCGGGACGTCGACGGCGTCGAGCCGCTTCTCCGGCCGCACGAGCGCGGCCGCGACGATGAACCCCGTGGTCGGGTCCGCGGCGTACAGCGCGTGGTCCATCGCCGACTCGCGCGGCGCCTTCTGCGCGTGCGCGAGGATGGCGTGGACGCTCTCGTCGTCGACCCGCCCGTCGAGCAACTCGGCGGTGACCAGGCCGTGGCGCGCCGGATCGTCCGCCGTCGTCGCGTAGTCGAGGTCGTGGAGGAGACCCGCGACCTCCCAGCGGTCGGCGTCGGCCGAGTCCTGGCCGAGGCGCTGCGCGAGCGCGCGCATTATCGCGCCGGTGGCGACCGAATGGTTGACGAGGTTCGCCTGCGGGACGTGCTCCTTCACGAGCGACAATGCCTGTTCGCGGTCCATCCGCGCTCCCCTCAGACGACGGCTCGCGCCGCCTCGATCCGCTGTGCGAGCCACGCCACCCAGTCCGCCACTCCGTCGCCCCTCGTCGCCGAGACCGGGAAGACCGGCGCGGCCGGATTGAGCGAGTGTACGACTTCGCGGAAGGCCTGCTCGTCGAAGTCGAAGACTCCGAGTGTGTCGTACTTGTTCAGGATGACCGCCTCCGAGATGGCGAAGATGTTCGGGTACTTGAGCGGCTTGTCGTGGCCCTCGGGGACCGACAGGATCATGACCTTCGCGTGCTCCCCGAGGTCGAAGTCGGTCGGGCACACGAGATTGCCCACGTTCTCGATGATGATCAGATCGAGCGACGAGAGGTCGAGCGCGCCCAGAGCCTTGCGGATCATCGCGCTCTCGAGATGACACGCGCCGCCGGTGTTGATCTGGACGGCGGGGATCCCATGCGCCGATATCTTCTCCGCATCGACCCTGGAGGCTATGTCGCCCTCGATGACCGCGATGCGGTAGCGATCGCGAAGCGCGGCGATCGTCGCGAGGATGGTCGACGTCTTCCCGGCTCCGGGACTCGCCATCAGGTCGACGACGAAGACGCCATGCTCCGCGAAGAGCGCACGGTTCTCTTCGGCGAGCCGGTCGTTCTTGTCGAGGATGCCCTTCGCGATGTCGATGCGCGCCACTTCGTGTCTCCTTCGGTCGGACCCGTCTTCAGTCCGTGTCGATGTCGATGCTGTCGACGCGCAGTTCGCGCCCCTGCACGAGTTCGCACAGGAAGTTGCCGCACGCGGGGCAGGTGGCCTCGAAGCGTCCGTGCTCGAACTCCTCGCCGCACTCTCCGCACTTGGAGCGCGCGCCGAGCCGTTCGACGATCAGCACCGCGTCCGCGGCGAGCGTGTCTTCGCGCAGCACCTCGAAGGCGAACTGGAGTGAGTCCGGGACGATGTCGGTCAGGTCGCCCACCGTGACATGGATCTCGGTGATCCGCGACGCGCCCTCGCGCTGCGCGACCTCGGCGGCGGCGGCCAGGATGCCTTCCGTGATCCCCATCTCGTGCATGGTCTAGACCTTCTGCGCCGCGATGCGCTTGCGCAGCAGCGTCCGTGCCAAGAACATGCTCAGCTCGTAGAGGACGACCAGCGCGCCGAAGAGCGCCCCCATCGTGACGGGGGACCAGTCTGGCGTCGCGACGGACGCGACGATCATCAGGCCGACGTAGACCACCCGCCACTGCTCGCGCAGCTTCACGTAAGGCACGATATCGAAGACGACCAGGTAGAACACGACCACCGGAAGCTGGAACCCGACGCCGAAGCCGATCATGAGCAGTGTCGCGCCCTGGTAGAACTGGCTCGCGCTGGGGAGCAGCGCCACCGTCTCCCACCCCTGCGACAGCATCCAGCCGAACCCCGCCCCCAGGACGGTGGACCAGCAGAAGAAGACGCCGAGCGCGAACAGTCCGACCATCGCCCCGAAAGTCGGGATGACGTACTTGCGCTCCTTCGGCTTGAGCGCGGGCAGGAAGAACGCCATCACCTGCCAGATGATGACCGGGCTGCCGAAGATGACCGCCATGTACAGCGCGACCTTGAAGCGGAGCCCGAATCCCTCGAACGGTCCCGACCATCGCAGCTTCTGCCCGTGCAGCAGGGGCAGGATGGGGCGCAGGACCACGTCGAAGAACCACGGCGCCCAAGCGTAGGCGACCATGCTGCCGACGAAGACGACCGCGGCGATGATCATCAGCCGGCGGCGAAGCTCGGTGATGTGGTCGAGGAAGGGCATGTGCCTGGGCGTGATCGGCATCGGCGTCCGGGAGCGGCCCGCGGGGCCTACTCCTCGTCCTCCTCGTCGTCGCTCTCATCGGTCACTGTCGGGACCTCGGGACCGGACTCGATGATCGGAGCGTCGGCGCGGCCGCTCTCCCAGAGCTCGGCGCGGATCGTCGCCTCCATGGTGTCCTGGGCGCGGCGGAACTCGGTCATCATCCGGCTGATGGTCCGGGCGACCTGTGGGAGCTTGTCGGGTCCGAAGATGAAGAAGCCGAACGCGACGATGATGAGCAGCTCGCTGCCGCTGATTCCGAACACGGGCCCTCCAGACGGCCGGGCCTAGAAGCCTTGCGCCTCGCCTCGCGAGGCGAAGACCGGGAAGACTTTGTCGAGACCGGTGATGCGAAAGATCTTCAGGATGGAGTCCTGCGTGCATATCAGCCGCAGAGAGCCGTCCTTCTCTCTCGCGCGGCGCAAGCCGCCTACGAGCACCCCGAGTCCGGAGCTGTCGATGAAGGCGACCTTCTCCAGGTCCACGACGATATCCACGCAGCCGTCATCGACGACGGAGACGAGACGGTCCTTGAGCGTGGGCGCCGTGTAGACATCCACCTCGCCCGATAGTGCCAGGACGCAAGAGGAGCCGTCCTTCTCGGTCGCTATCTCGAGTTCCATTCGGTCCTCGTCTTCCATCCGCCTTCACGTGGAACGATTGTAGCGCCCGTGCTCCCTCCTGGCGACCGGCGCGCATAGGCCGACGCCGATTGGGGTAGCATATCCTCTGATAGGACACCCGCGCCCTCGCGACAGCAAGGGGTCGGCATGGCTCTCAACATAGAACTCGAACAGACCGAGCCCTACTGGTCACTAGCCCTCACCGGCGACCTCGACTACAGCGAGTGCGCGACGTTCCGCATGAACATCGACCGCATCCTGAAGTCGGGTCCAGGTTCGACGATCGTCGACATCTCGGGTCTCGACTACCTCGACAGCTCTGGGCTCGGCCTCTTGCTGAGTCTCTCGAAGGAGTACTCCGCGCAGGGCGGTCGGCTCGTGCTCGTCACGAACGAGACGGTCGACAGCATCCTGCAGCTCACTCGTCTGAACGGCATCTTCTCCACAGCGGCCACGCGACACGCCGCGGCGGAGATGCTCGCCGACACCGCGCCCGCCGGGTAGGGCTGCCGGGAAGGGCTACTGGAGCTCCTTCACCCACGCCTGCGCCTGCGCGCGATCGCCGTAGGTCCCATTCGGGTCTGCCACGAGATACCGCTGGAGAAGGTCGAGCGCTTGCGCCGGCTTCGAGGTGTCCTTGTAGAAGATCCCGCCGTTGAACAGCGCGGGCGCGAATTTCGGATCGATCTTCAGGGCCTTCTCGGCGAAAGCCGACGCCGTGATGGGATCGCCGGCATAGTAGTGCGAGATCGCCTTGTCGGTGAGGACCGCCGGATCGTCGCCCTTGATCTTCAGAGCCCGCTCGTAGTACTTGGTCGCGGCCGTCCAGATCGGCTCCGAGACCGAAGGGTCGTCGGGAGACGCGTTGCGCACCTCGAGAGCCCAGTCGAAGTAGCTGTTGCCCTGGGACACCAGGAGCTCTCGATTGTTCGGATCGTTCTTCAAGACCGCCTCAGCGGCGTCGACCCGCGGCTGGTACTGGGCGTTGATCGCCGCGACACCGGTCGCTCCCGTCGTGGCCGCGGGCTGCTGGGCGGTGTTCGAAGCCCCTCCCGAGCCGAAGACCGACGGGATCAGGCTGAGCACGAACGAGGCTGCCACGATCCCGATGACGACCTTCACCCACAACGACGAATTGCTCTTATCGAGTGCCATGGTCCCTCTCCTGTCGCGGCGCGGTGTGGAGCGTGGCCGGCACTACTTGGCCGCAGTCGCCGCCGTGGAGCCGCCGCCGATGTTCGGATGACCTGCGGGCAACTGGCCTTGGCTGATCTGGTCCTGGCTCAACTGAGGCGCGGGGCTGAGGCTGCCGCCGGGCAGGCCCGCGGTCGAACCGCTCCCCGTGGAAGCGCCGCCGACGGGAAGCATGACGCCCACTATCACGCCGACGAGCAGAGCGCACACAGCCAGAAGGCTGGCGATCGACATGGGCACGGTCTGCGAGAGGAAGTCCTGCGGCTCGGGAGCCACGGCCGGCGCGGCCTTCGCGGTAGCCGACTTCGCGGTCGCGGGCTTCGTCGCGGACTTGGCGGCCGCTTTCGCGGTCTTCGCGGGCTTTGCCTCCGCCTTGGCCGGAGCGGTCTCGTCGTCGTCGAAGAAGAAGTCTTGGTCGCTCACTGCGTCGATACCTCCTAGGACATGGGTCACGCACGAGCATTCCCGGCTCGCGCGTCGCATTCGGAACGGGATTATAGCACGCGCCAGGCCAAGGGTAAGACGCGCCTTCCGCCGTGCGGGTTCCCGGGCGGTCGCGAACAGCCGTGCGCCTAGCCGCGCAACTTGCCGCGCGTCTTCTCCGCAGCCGCGAGGGCCGCCTCCGCGTCGACGGTGAGATACTCACCGCGCTCGTAGAGGACGGCGCCGTCGACCATGGTCATCACGACGTTCTCCTGGTTCGCCGTATGGACGAGCGCGCTGTACGGGTCCTGCGTAGGTACCATGTGGCTCGACGAGAGGTCGACCGCGACTATGTCCGCGCGTTTCCCGGCCTCGAGCGATCCGACGCGGTCCTCCATCCCAAGAGCTCTGGCGCCTTCGAGAGTAGCCATCCGCACGAACTTCTCCGCGGTGAAGAACGAAGCCTCGCCCGTCAGCCCGCGCTGGAGGAGCAGGCCGATGCGCATCTCGTCGAACGTGTCCACGGTGTTGTTCGACGCCGGGGAGTCCGTCCCCATGCCCACGTGCAGGCCCCGCGCCAGCAGACGGTGGAGAGGCGCGATGCCCATCCCGAGCTTGGCGTTGCACCGCGGGCAGTGCGCGACGGCGACCCCATGCGAGCCGAGTACGTCGATGTCGGCGTCGTCGACCTGCACGCAGTGGACGGCAAGCACTCCGGGGATGTCGAACAATCCCCACTGGAGCACGTATCGCACCGGGCTCACACCCGTAGGCATCCACGCGACGTCGGTCCAGCCCGCCTGCTCCCGGAAGTCCTGAGCGAGCGGCGACGAGCCGTACATGACGAAGTCCCACTCGTCCTTGCTGCCCGCAAGGTGGATGGCGACCTTCAGCCCCTCGTCGCGCGCGAGGTCGGCGACGCGACGGAAGAGTGACGGATGACACGTGTAGGGCGAGTGCGGCGCGATGCCTATCGAGAGCAGGGCGGAGTCGGCCGTCGCTCTCCACTCGTCCATATCGGCACGGGCGGCCGCAAGCTTCGCATCGACCTTCGTCTTGTCCATCGTCGAGACCTCGCGGTAGACCACGCCACGCAACCCGGCTCCAGCGGCCGCGCGCAGGCTCGCCCCGGAGTTCGTGATGTCCGCGATCGTCGTGATGCCCGACTGCATCGTCTCCATGGCGCCGAGGGTCGCCGAGTCCTCCCAGTCCCGAGGTTCGAGCGACGCCTCCTTGTGGACGACCTGCATCTTCCACTGGCTGTACGGCACGTCGTCCACCGCGCCGCGGAAGATCGAGTACTCGAGATGCGTGTGAAGGTCGACGAATCCCGGCATGAGCACCGCGGAGCCGAAGTCACGCAGCGGCTCCTCGGGATTCTCGGCCACAAGTCTCTCCCGCGTCCCCACGGCATCGATCCGGCCGTCGCGCACCAGCACGGCGCCCTCTTCGATGTGGGGCGAGGAGACGGGCAGGACGTAGCGGGCGGCGAGCAGCATGGTGGCCTCCGGAGCTAGAGCGTTCTACGGCTCAAGTATCGCACGGAGGAACATCCGCCGCAGGCGGCTACTTCGTTGCCACGTGCAGCGCGACGATTCCGAAGGCGAGGTCCCTCCAGACGATATGCGAGAAGCCCGCGGCGCGCAGCTCTCCACCGAGGGCCGCCTGGTCGGGAAAACGCCGGATCGAGTCGCCCAGGTACTGGTACGAGTCCCGGTCGCCGGCGACGAGCGCGCCGAGAGCCGGGACGACGACGCGCAGATAAGCATGGTAAAGAGCGCGGAAGACCTTGTTCGGCGGCCTGGTGAACTCGAGGATGAGATAGCGGCCGCCCGGTCGCAGGACCCGCATCACCTCACGGAAGTTCGCGGCGCGGTCGGGAAGGTTGCGGACTCCGAAGCCGACCGTCACCACGTCGAAGGACCCATCGCCGAACGGCAGGTCCTGCGCGTCCGCGAAGTCGAACTCTACGCCGTCGGGAGATCCCGCCGCGGCCGCCTTGCGGCGAGCGACCTCGAGCATCTCGGGCACGAAGTCGGTGCCCACGACTCGGCCGGCTCCCGCGCGCGCCAGCGCGAGGGCGAGATCACCCGTTCCGGAGCACAGGTCAAGTGCGGCCGTGCCGGAGGTCGGGGACGCGACGCGCACGGTCATGTCACGCCACCGGCGATGGAGACCCAGGCTCATGAGGGTATTGAGCAGGTCGTACCTGCCCGCGATGCGCGAGAAGATGGAGCGCACCCCGTCTGTGGTCGGCGTCCCGGCCGGCGAAGAGCCCGTAGGGTCTCCTGCGGGCGCCGCCACGCTCACGCCCCCGCGTGACGCGCCGCGAACCGCCGTCGGGCGATCGTGATCGGCGAGAACAGCGAGGCGAGGCTTTCCCGGAACCACAGGCCGATGACGTTGACGACGTGACGGAGGTTGGCGTTCGCCGGCCAGTTCAGCTCGGACTTCTCGCACACGGTCGACTCGTTGAGCCTGGCGACCTCTTCCCTCAATGCGGCGAGACCCGCCGTGCGTTGTGCCGGGGGCAGGTCGAGACACGCGTCGATGCGCGTCATGGCGACCCTCGCGGAGAGGATCCGGCTCTCGGTGGTCGCGGCGACCTCGGTCGAGACGATGCCCGCTCGCGCCTTCACGCGGTTGAGCCCGAGCGCGGCCACGTACGTCGCGTCGACGAGTTCGTCCTTCGTCATCGTCAGGGACTCGTAGTTCATGATCTGCTTCCACGAGGGCTCGACGAGCAGCTGCCTGTGCTCCTCGAGGGTGTCGGCGAGCCGCCGATACCCGAACCGTGCAGGATCATCGTAGGCCATCGAGCCGGGGTCGAGGAACGGCGCCATGGGCGAGACGAACTGCAGAAGCCTGCGGTCGTTCCCGACCTTCGAGTAGAGCGACTCCGAGTACTCCGCGGTCCCGATGACCGATTCCGCGGTCTGCGTCGGAAGCCCGGTCATGTAGTAGAGGTCGAACCGGGAACACCCTTGCCTCAGCGCCGCGGCGATCGACTCCTCGACGTCGGCCATCACGTAGTGCTGCTTGCCGAACGCGCGTCTCACATCGTCGTCATGGCTCTCGACCGAGACCTCGCAACTCCAGTCTCGAAGGTTCTCGCTCAGGAAGGCGTAGAACTCCTCCGCGGGAGGCTTGAAGAACTCGAACGCGATGGGGTTCTTGAGCTTCAGCTTGCCCACACCCCTGATGAACGCGGCCGTGTAGTCGCGGCCGGCCTGTAGGAAGTCGTTCAGGACGAAGATCGGCCCTGGGATGTAGCGCTGGATGTTGGCGATGTCGCGAACGAGGAGCTCGGGGTCGCGGAAGGCGACCTTCCGCCTGCCGAAGTGCGTCCTGAACGAGTACGCGGACCCGCCGCACGTCACGCAGTCGTGCGTGCAGCCGCGGCACGTGAGCGAGGCGCAGACGGGATACTGGAGCCAGTCCTTGAAAGGCACGAAGCCCATCATGTCCCGATGCCGGATCACAGCCCGCATGTTGTACGAGTAGTCGAGAGAGATGTCGTTCATGTCGTCCGGCACCCACGAGAGGTCGTTCGCGACGACGGAGCCGTCCGCGGTGCGATACGTGAGGTTCGGCACGTCCGAGACGGACCCTCCTCGCGTGATCGCCGACATCAACCTGGCCATGGGCTCCTCGGTGGAGTCGCCACGCACGACGTAGTCCACGCACGGATACGACGCGAGCTCCTCATGGAAGAACGACGCGGACAGTCCGCCGAAGATGACCGGGGTCGATGGATGGATCTTCTTGACGAGCTTCGCGATCTCGACGGAGCCGTGGGCATGAGGCAGCCAGTGAAGGTCGATCCCGAACGCGGCGGGATCCATCTCCCGGATCGCGCGCTCCACGTTGAAACGGGGCTTCGTGAGCATGAGCACCGCGAGGTTCACGATGCGGACGCGGAATCCCCTGCGCTCGAGGTACTCGGCGATCGTGGTGAAGCCGAGAGGGTACATCTCGAAGACCGGGGTCGACGGGACCATGTCCGAGACCGGCCCGTACATGATGGAACTCTCCCGGAAGTCGTAGACGCTCGGTGCATGAAGAAGCACCAGGTCGACCTTCGGCATGCGGGATTCCCCTGTTTCTACCCCGGTCGCCCGCCGCCCCGAACCCGGCAGATCGGCGTCGGACGTGCGACCGGCTGAGTATACCATCCGGGGGTCGCGCGAGGACCGCGCGCCGGGCTCACCTGCCGGGCGACGGCAGCTTGCCGGTGCCCAGGGAGACGGCGTCGATGACGACCCAGCGCGACTCGAGCCTCTCGACCGAGAAACGGGTCGCGGGCGGCCACTCCGAGAAGCCCTCCGACCTGCGCCAGCGCACCACGACGTCTGCGGCGTCGGCGGTCACGGTGGCGACGTAGGGGCGGGACCAGTCGGGCAGAGGGTCCTTCCCCGATCTCGCCTGCTGTGCGGTCCCCGCCGCGACCTGGGCCGCCAGCGCGCCGTCCGCGAAGAAGGGCGCGTAGTCGGAGGCGTCCGTCGAGCGGGACTGGCGCGTCTCAAGCAGTCGCTGCACCACCTTCGCCGCGGGATGCTCGTATGCCGCGCCCCGAGAGCAGCCCGAAGCGGACGCCGCGAGCATCAAGCACACGATCGCGAGGATGGCTCGACTCCGGCTCCCGTTCATCGATCCGCGCCCGCTGAACGGACGTTGAGCACCTGCACGACTCCGGCCTCCGCATCGGTTATGTAGAGACGACCGCTCGCCGTGTGCCACGCCAAACCCTCGGGGCGCCCGACGTCGATCCGCAGACCGGGCTCGGGAGGCCTACCGGGGACGGCGCGCAGTCCGTGCGGGCCGACGCTCTCGATCCAGTCCCCCGCCGGAGACAGGAGCACGACGGCCTGTTCGAACGTGTCCCCCGCCATGACCCGCCCGCCACCGACGGCTATCCCGCGAGGCAGCCGGAATGTGGCCGTCACCGTGGCGATCTCCTTGCCGCCCGCGAGAGACAGCGCCCTCACGCGGCCCGCGGTGGAATCGCACACCCAGAGCTTCCCGAAACCGACGACCATCCCGCCGACGAATCCCACTCGAGGTATCAAATCCGCGCCAAGGGATCCGAGCGAACGGCCATCGTCCCCGAAGACATGGATGGTCCGGTCACCGGCGTCGGCCACCAGCACGCGTCCCGCTTCGGACACCACACTCGTCGGCCGCTGCATCGCCCCGGGCGTCCCGGGTGCCCCGAGAACGCCGAGGACCCGCCCCGCGCGCACCGGACCCGTCCCTAGGATGACCACGCGGCTCCCCGCCGTGTCCACGACCGCGATGCGGTCCCCTGGAAGCGCCGCCACCGAGACGGGATACGCCGTGCGCGTCCCCGGCGCGGGCGGTACGGGAAGAGAGGCGACCCGGCCCCCGGCGAGCGTGAAGACCCGCACGACTCCGGCATCGGCCTCGGCAACGTACACCCGAGAGTCCGAGACCGCGATGCCGCGCGGGTTTCGCAGGCGCTCTGACGCGCGCGAAGGGAAGTGCCCGGCCGGCGTCACCGCGGCGGTCACGTCCGCGGGCGGTTCGGCGAGATCGACCGAGCCGTCTTCCCTAGGAAGCAGAGCTACGATGATGATCGCGGCCAGACCGAACATGAGGAGCGCGGCGAGGGACTTCCACAACGTGGAGGGCTCGACCGCCAGGGAGACCCGCCGCGTCACGCCGGCATCGCCCCCACTCCTGACCCTCCACGGCATCAATCTCTTCATCCGCCTCCATGCGCCCGGGTGCCGGTATGGCCCCGCTGCGCTATGCTTTCGCTCGGCGGCCCGCCTCTCTCTCACTGGCGGGCTCGCACCGAGATTATACGCTCCAGACGGCAGATCCGACCGTGAGGTGCCGCATGTACGATGAGCGCCAAGTCCAGACGCCCGAAGTCGCCGGCGCACCGTCGACGGCCGGCTTGGCGCTCAAGGACTGGGTCCTGCCCGGGTGCATCGCACTCGCCTGGGCGGCGGTGGCGCTCTCTCCGCGTTCCATGGGACCCCTCGTCGCACTGCTCGCGAGCGTTGGGACCGCTGGAGCCGCGGGGGCGCTGGCGCTGCTGGACACGCGGCCCGTCCATCGCCCGACGCTCCTCCTCGTGGCGCTCGCCGGGATCCCGCTCCCTTGGCTCGCCGTCTGCACGACGCTCGCGCCCGAGCCGCGCATCTCGCTATGGGGGCTCTTCGGACAGCACGGTGGCCTGCTCGCGTCCGTCGCGGCCTGGTCGGTGTTCGCGGCCTATGCGCTCTACGGCGGCCCGAGGGACTGCCGGCGCGTGCTGCGGGTCGTCGCATCGGCGGGCGCGCTCGCTTCGCTTTCCGCCGTCGCCGACAGGCTCGGGCTGCTCGCCTACGCCGAGCGCTATGCCACCGCTCCCTCCGGCGTGTTCGAGAACTCCATCACCCTCGCGGAAGGCCTGCTCGTCGCGATCGGCTGCGCCGGGGCCTGGGCGCTGCTCGCCCGCGATCCCCGCGAGCGCGCGGCCGCGATCGGCTCGCTCGGGATCGTCGGGCTGGGGATCGCGCTCGCCTCCTCGCGCGGAGCATTCGTCGGGCTCGCGGTGGGCGTCGCGGCCGGCACGATCCTCGTTCGCGACGCCGCTCGGGGCCGTCTCGGTCGCGTACTCGGCATCGCCGTCACGATCTTCGGGACCTTGGTCACCATCGGTGTCATAGCGTCCCTGGCGATCTCCGAGCGCGTTCCCGCTGTCCTTCGCGCCGTCTCGACGAACCGGATCGACCTCTGGAGGGCCGCTGCCCGCACGGCGATGATCCACCCCTTGTTCGGGAAGGGACCCGAGCAGTTCTCCGCGTTCTGGCGGTGGGACGTCTCGGCCTCCGGGACACTCTCCGCATCCGGCGCGTATGACGCTCACGATGCCGTACTCGGTCTTGCGGCCTCGGGAGGCTTCGTCGGTCTCGCGCTCGGGATCGTCGCCGCCTCGGCCGTCGGGCTCGCGCTCGCCGGCGCCGTGCGCGCGAGCCGTTCGTCACGCGCGGTGATCTGCGCTGTCGCGGGGCTCGCCGCATGGTCGGTCTCCCTGCTCTTCGCGTGGGTGGGCGTGCTCCCGTCGCTGACGGCGGCCGCGGTCGCCGGCTCGCTGGTCGGAGCCGCCAGACCGGCCTCGGCCGACCCGGCTCCTCGGCGTGCGACCTGGCGGGTCGGCGCGGCTGCGGTTGCGGCGTCACTCGCGCTGGCGGTCGCCGCCCTCGGACTCCGGCCACTGCGAGCCGAGTCCCTGTGGGTGCGGGCCGCGTCCGGCACCGGCCGCCTAGCCGCGGCGTCCGAGGCCTTCTTCATCTGGCCGGACCCGACGTACTCCGTGGCGGTGATGGAGGGACTCGTCGGACGTGCCGTCGCGGAGCCCGCCTCGGCGGCCTCGTCGCTCGCTCAGGCGCGTTCGCTGGCCGACGGGGCCGGCGACGCCGCACGCTGGCATGTCGCCACGGCCCTGACGATCGCGGATGTCGCACAGGCGCTCGACATGCTCACCGGGAGACCTTCCTGGGCGCTCTTCGAGCGCGCCGTCCGAGCAGGCAAGGAGGCCGATCCCGCGACGGGGCTCTGGGACTACGCCGCGGCGATCGAGGCTGCCCGCACCGGACGTCCGGACCTCGCGCGCTCGTACGCCCGCGCCGCCATGGAGTTCCCGCTCCCCGAACAGCCGCGGCAGCGGATGCGCGCCCTGGCGCGCGCTGACAAACCACCCTCCGGCGAGTAGAATACGGGCACGGGAGCGACGCCAGACGGGGGTGGCCATAGAAGACCACCCCTTTTTGTGATGCTCGGAGAGCCCGACACGTGAGATTCCGCCTGCCCAAGCTCAAGCTCAAACCACCGAAGGCCCGCCCGCCCGCGGGCGCGGGCGGTCCGCGCATGGGCCCCGGCGGCCCCCGGCCTCCGCGACCCCCAAGACCCCCGCGGGCGCCCCGTTCCACCACCCCGCGCCCGCCGCGCCCGCCGCGCCGACCGAAGCCGCCCCTGTCTCCGAAGGTGAAGCGGGCCGCCATCGCCTCGGCCGCGGTCGCCGCGGTGCTGCTCACGGCGCTGGTCGTGGCGATCGACCTGTCCTCGCAGCCCTTCGCTTGCGCCAAGTGCCATGGACCCCAGGCGGACGCGCTCCACTCGTCCGCCCACGACGGCGTCACCTGCTATCGCTGCCACCTGCCCGCTGGGATGTGGTCGTTCCCGGCCGCGAAAGCGGATGAGTGGTTCAGGATGTATCCCGCGGCCATCGTGGGTCGCAAGCTCTCCGGACCCGGTCCGCGCATCTCACGGACGGCTTGCGCGTCTTGCCACGAGAAGGTGCTAGTGGGCGGCAAGACCAAGGTGCACGGGCTCGTGATCGTCCACTGGCAGTGTGCCGGGGAGCCCACGCCGTGCGACGCGTGCCACACGAGCGTGGCCCACGGCCGCGCGGTCCGCTGGGCGCGCGAGCCGGTGATGGACGACTGCGTCGTATGTCATCTGGAGCGGCGCGCCTCTCTCAAGTGCGACGCTTGCCACACCGGCAAGCTCGAGACGGACCGGATCAAGACCGGACCGTGGCAGGTGACTCACGGCCGCAACTGGGAGCGGACGCATGGGATCGGCGACCTGCAGACCTGCGTGACGTGCCACCCGCCTCAGAAATGCGTCACCTGCCACCGGACGCGCATACCCCACTCAGGCAACTTCTCCGCCGAGCACGGACGCGAAGCCGTCCTCCCCGAATCCCGCTGTTCTACCTGCCACGATGTGAAGGGCTGGTGCCGTGACTGCCACGGCGTCGACATGCCCCACCCGAAGGCTTTCCTGAAGCAGCATCCTACGATCGCGCGCGATGCCCGCGACCCCGTGTGCCTCAAGTGCCACACCGACTTCGACTGCGCCAACTGCCACGTCAGGCACGCGCACCCCGGCGCCACGGACGGCAACCTTCAGGGGATCCTGCCCCAGGTGCCGCAGGGAGGCGCCGAATAGTGGCATCCCGATACCTAGAGGCGATCCGCCTGCTGCTGCGCGACCCGACGAGCAACCTCGTCGCGACGGCGATCGGTCTCGCCATCATCACGCTCCTCGCCCTGATCATCATCCTGCTCCTGCTCGCCTGGGCGCTTCCCGCGAACGACCGGCGCAGGCCCCAGTCGAGACGCCCGGGCGCATTCGACGGGCCGGGGCCGCCCTCCAGGCCGGCCCGGAGATCGCTTCCCATGTGGCTCCTGTGGGTGCCTTCCGTGCTGTTCGTCGTCGTGGCGCTCGGCTACGCCTACGTCAGCACGTCCACCAACACCTACTGCGGGCGCTCGTGCCATACGATGCTGTCGCTCTCCGATTCGTGGAAAGCGTCGCGCCACGCCAAGATCCGCTGCATCCGCTGCCACGAAGGGCGACCCGGCTTCTCCATCGGGCAAGCGTTCGTGGGGCGCACCCACAGCGTCTACCTGCAGCTGACCGCCACGCGCGTCGAGGGGGTCACCGCCGTATCTTCGCTGCTGTGCCTCGACTGCCACGGCGAGATCGCACGTCGCACCATCGTGACCGCGAACTCCGTGGCCGTCTCGCACAAGGAGATACTCTCCGCCGGGGCGTCGTGCGAAGACTGCCATCGGGGGGCGGGACACGGCAAGAGCTCACAGGTCGGGATGGGACCCTGTCTGCGCTGCCACGACGGCCGGAAAGTCTCTGTGGAGTGCACTCTGTGCCATCTCAGGGGCCCCGATGTGTCGATCCGTCCACGGAACGCCACCTTCGGGAAGATCAACCTTCCGGAGAAGCCCACCTGCGGCGGCTGCCACGCCCAGAAGCGCTGTGATGCCTGCCACGGGCTGCGCATGCCCCACCCCGCGAACTACGCCGACCCTCGGTCACACGCGCGCGCTGCGGCGTTCACCGGCAAGGACCGGCTGTGCTTCCGCTGTCATCCGCCCCTGCAGTGCCAGCAGTGCCACCAGGACTTCAACGCCCACGGTTCGGACTGGTTCGAGCGCCACAAGACCTACCCGACCGACACCCTCTACTGCGAGGCGTGCCATCACACGCCGGACTTCTGCGGGGTGTGCCACCCGAAGACCCGGTAGGCGAGACACGACCGGAACGGGCCCGGGAGAGCGGCCCGTCGTGGAGCGCTCCGGGCGTTGGCGCTCCGTGCGTCCCCCACGCTATCCCGCACACACTATCGGCACGACCCAGTCGCGATGCGTCACACGACACGGCATCCGGACACGAGAGAAGGGCCGCCCGGCGTATCCGCCGGACGGCCCTTCGTCGCTATCGCTGAGGCGCTCTAGGCGCTCAGGAGAAGCGGTGTTACTCGGTCACACCGACACCAAGGGCGGAGACCTGACCGTCGCGGTGGCAACGGAGGCAGATGCCGTCCATCTTCGTGTCGGTCGAGTCAGCCGAACCCGCGCCCGTCGTCGACGTGGCGCTGGTCAGGAACCGCGCACCGTCGGTGTAGTGCGGGAACGCGGAGGCTACGACGACTCCGCTGACCTTCGTGCTGTTGTGGCACGACTCGCATGCGTTGGTGATGGAGTACGTGACGCCGTTGTCGATCGTCGTCGTCATGACGTGCGAGTCACGGTTCTGCTGATCGTTGAAGTAGGGATGGCAACGAGTGCACCACTTCGAGACCGCGACCGAGCTCGAAGCCTCGTTCGCGATGGCAGCGGCCGTCGTCGGGTTCGCGGCGGTGACGATGCCCCAGTCGTAATCGGCACCCTTCTTCAGGATCTTGCTGTTCAGGTAAGTGTTGCCCGTCATGTCGGCCGTGGCGCCGTGGACCTGATGGCAGTCCTTGCACCCGAACAGGTTCGCCCAACCGCTGGCGTCATGAGCGCGCACGTTGGAGCCGCCGTTGTAGTTCGTGGCGGTCCCACCGTAGACGATCTTGGTCGAGACAGCGTTGCTGATGTGGCAGTACGTGCATGCATCGGCACGGCTCGAGAGCAAGAGAGCCTCGGAACCCACGCCGTTACCAGAGGGGCCGGCGTTGTGGACCGCGTGGCAGACGACGCACTTCTTGGTGTTCTGTGCGTAGCCGCCATGCGGGGACTGCGAGCCGTTGACGGCCGAGTTGTCGGCCTTGACGCTGCTCCACGCGGTGTACGAGCTGTCGCCGTACGTGGCGAACGCGCTGCTGGTGATGGCCAGCGCGAACAGGGCCACGAGGGCGATGACAAGAGCTGTCTTCTTCATCGATCCACCTTCACTATTCCCCCATGCCGGCCCTTCTGGCCGACAGGTGATGGTCATGCACGTGCATTGCGACTAGAACGTGTTCCCGACGCCGGACGTAGGAGCGGATCCGTTCCGGTGGCACCGGATGCAGATACCGTCCATCTTCGTATCGGTAGCAGGCGTCGAGCCCGCACCGGACGAAGCGGTCGCGGAGACAAGGAACCTCGCCCCGTCGGTGTAGTGCGGGAACGCGGAAGCGCTCGGTACTACGCTGCTGATCGTGTTGCTGGCATGACACGCCACACACGTCGTCGAACCTAGGAACGCGTGCTGGTTGTCGGCCGCGACGAGCGGGTGCGACTGCCAGTCCGCCGTGCCCGAAGTCGGGTTGTAGTACTCCGTGTGGCACAACGTGCACCACTTGGAGACGGCGACATCGGGCGAGTCGATCGCTGTAGGCGTGCCGGCGTTCGCAGAGTACGAACCCGCAGTCTGCTTGTACAGGATCTTCTGGGTCAGGTACGCGTTCGGCGTCATGAGGTTCTTGGCCGCGTGCACCTGGTGGCAGAAGCTGCACTGCACGGACTGGCCAGGCGTGTAGTTGTGAGCGTTCTTCCAGTCGGTACCCTGGTAGTTCGCTTGTACTCCGCCGTAGACCTTGAGAGAGCTCGTGTTGCTGGTGATGTGACAGTACGTACATGCGTCGGCGCGTGCCGAGAGCAACAGAGCCTCGGAACCCACGCCGTTACCGGCGACGCCGGCGTTGTGGGTCGCATGACAGACAACGCACTTCTTCGAGTTCGGCGTGTACCTGCCGTGCGGAGAAGTGGAGCTCGCGTCGACGCTGTAGTTGTACGCCGAGACGCTGCCCCAGTTCAGGTACGAACTGTCACCGTACGTGGCGTTCGCGATCCCAGCTAGAGCCAGGATGAACGCCGCGACGAGGACGAAGGCGAGTATCGTCTTCCTTGTCAAAACCACACCTCCTTCCTCGTGAGGCTGAGGCCCGTTCAACGCAGACCCCGCGAGAAGACACACATCCACTTGTACAGTTGTGCATTCAAACACTACCAGACGACCCGCGGTGCGTCAACGACCGTTTAGCATCATTAAGCGACACCTCCCACCTGCGGCTTCGCTCATAGAAGGGACCATTCCTTCAGGTTTCTTAACAAGCAAGAACCATGCCCACCTGCGGCGCAGTCCCCGGGAGACGCAGATGTGCCGCCCGGCTTGAGCCGAGCGGCACATCAGATACCCTGTTGAGCTGGTGTTACTCGGTCCAGCCCACACCAGCCGCGCTGCCGTCACGATGGCAACGGAGGCAGATGCCGTCCATCTTCGAGTCGGTGGTCTCAACAGACCCGGTGCCGCTCGCGTTCGAGGAACCGGTCAGGAACCGCGCACCGTCGGTGTAGTGCGGGAACGCGGAGGCTACAACCACACCAGTGACCTTCGTGCTGTTGTGGCACGACTTACAGGTGTTGGTGATGGAGTAGGTGATCCCGTTGTCGAGCGTCGTGGTCATGACGTGCGAATCACGATCCTGCTGGTCGTTGAAGTACTGGTGGCAGCGGGTGCACCACTTCGAGACCGCGACCCCGTTGGACGATTCGTTCGAGATGGCGGCGGCCGTCGTCGGATTCGCGGCGGTCACGATGCCCTCGTCGTACGCGGCGCCCTTCTTCAGGATCTTCTGATTCAGGTACGTGTTGCCCGTCATGTCGGCGGTGGCACCATGGACCTGGTGGCAGTCCTTGCAGCCGAACGCACTCGCCCAGCCGCTGGTGTCGTGAGCCTGGTTGCTGTCGCCTTCGTAGTTCGCGGCGAGGCTACCATAGACCTTCTTGCTCGAGACGCTGCCAGTGACGTGGCAGTACGTGCACGCGTTCGCACGGGTCGAGAGCAACAGGGCCTCGGAGTTCGCACCGTCACCGTTGACGCCCGCGTTGTGGACCGCGTGGCAGACCACGCACTTCTTGGTGTTCTGAGCGTAGGCGCCGTGCGGAGACTGCGAGCCGTTGACAGCCGAGTTGTCGGCCGAGACCGACGGCCACGAGAGGTACGAACTGTCGCCGTACGTGGCGAAAGCCGCAGCGGACATCGCAAGCGCGAACACCGCCACTAGAGCCAATACCAAAGCAATCTTCTTCATATTCTTGCACCTCCTTTGCGTTGGAATAGCGTCACAGGCGGCGCAATGCCGCTAGAGACCGCCCATTACATCTTGATTCTATCAACCTCGCAGGGTCCGCTGCAATAGCGCGCCTTCAGATTCCCTAAGAACAGTCACCGTTTCGCGCCACCACCAGGTCGTTCAGGCGTACTGCTCCTCATACGCCGCCCGTCTGGCCATGCTGCGCCTGCTCATGACGGCGACGATCACCGCGATCAAGAGGAGCAGGAGCGGCACGGAGCAGTACCTGTACGGGCTGTAGATGGCGCGCCGGAACGCCGACGCACCGGACCCGCCGGACCCCGGGAACCGGACGAGCTGGACCCTGAGGTTGCGGGTGTCCGCGACGGCGAACCAGTCGCGCGCTCTGTCGTACGCGATCCCGGTCGGGTAGAAGAACGTCCCGTCGTCGGTGCCGTAGTCGCCGTAGTCGTTGATGAGCTTCCCGGTCTTGGGGTCGAGCAGGATCATCTGGAACTTGAACGCGTCGATGACCACGAGCCGGCCCTTGCCGTCGAACGTGATGTCCTGCGGCAGGTCGAACATGTCCTCGTTGCCCGCATTGGGCGCACCGTCGGGGCCGATCCCGGGGCTCGTCCACAGCAGTTTCCCCGTCGAGTCGAACGCCTCGACGCGGCGATTGAGCGAGTCCGCGATATAGATGGTCTTGCCGTCGGTCTCGATGCCCTGATAGGCGTCGATCATGCCCGGACCGCGTCCGCGCCGGCCGAAGCGCCCCTGCGGCTGACCCTGCAGGTCGAAGACCTGTACGGCACCGGGAGCGAGGACGTAGACGTTGTTCCCTTCGACCTCGAGCCCGCGCGGGGCCTGCACGGCCCATTCGCGGACGAACCTCCCGGCGTTGTTGAAGACGACGATCTTGTCGTTGCCGCTGTCGGCGATGTAGAGATTGCCGGCCGCATCGGTGTCCATGCCCTCGGGGCGACCGAGCATCCCCTGACCTCTCCCGCCCATCCCCGTGTGCACGAGGTTCTTGAACGCGCCGCCCGCGGCGAAGCGCATGACACGCGAGCGCTGGGGGTCGGAGACATATACGTCACCGTTAGGCGCGAAGGCGACCGAGGTCGGATCGAGCAGCTGTTCGTCGGCTGCCGGTCCGAACCCGTACATCGAGCGGATCCACGAGATGCCGCCGGACGCCAGCACACGCCTTGTGGGCGCCCCGGCGGGATGAAGGACGCGCACGAAGAAGAAACCCAGTACCGCCAGCAGCGCGGTGAGAAGTAGGAGGATGGCGACGAGTACCACTCGAAGCCTTCCTGCGCCCTGCTCCTGTTCAGTCGGGATGCGATCCATGTCAGCCTCTACTCCTCGCCGAGTCGCTTGAGCCCGTCAAGGGCCGGCTTGTAGTCCGGGATATAGCGAAGCGCCTGACGGTAAGCGTCGGCGGCCTCCTTGTCGCGGCCGTCCTTGACGAGCAGCTTGGCGAACTCGACCCATACCTCGGCGTCGGTCGGCATGATGCCCGCGGCCTTGCGGAAGTCGGCGATCGCGCGGTCGTTGTCGTCGAGGGCGTCGTAGACCTGGCCTCTGCCGTAGAGGCACAGGTAGAGCACCTCGTTCTGACCGGTGACGATGATGCCCCTGCGCTTGCGCTCCTTCACGTACCTGTCGTACTCGGAGTTCGTGAACTTCTCGAGAGCGTTGTAGGCTCTCAGTGCCTCGTCATAGCGCTTCGCGATCCTGAGTATGTCGGCCTCGGTCAGGTCGATGACCGGCGAGTGCTCGATCTCTCTGGCCTGATCGAGCGCGCGCATGGCGTCGTTGAACCGGCCGGACTGGTTGTACGCGAGCGCCAGCCTGGCCCAGTTCTGCATGTCCTTCGGGTTCTCCTTCACGGCGACCTCGTCCATGGTCACCGCCCTCTCCAGCCCGGTGCGGGGCGCGCCGCGCATCGACAGCGTGTAGAGGACGAGCGAGATACCGCTCGCGAGGAAGACGACGAGGAGCATGAGCGCGACGCGAAGCAGCCATGCGTCCTGCCAGTCACGATGCGGCCGGACGTCGTAGCCGTCGTCGTAGTACTCGTCGTTCCCCTCGTCAGGCTCGTATGGTGCGCGTTCGTCGGTCACTATTATCGAGCTCCTTGTCGCCTTTCGGCCCGCGTGTCCGCGGCCCTACTGGATCCTCCGCACATGGCAGTGCGCGCAATATGACGGCTTGTGGCATGCGAAGCAGGGCTCCGTGCCGGTCTGCCGGACGATGCCGGGATGCTGAGGCAGCCACGGATACCGCGGGTCCGCCTGTTTGTGATGACAGGCGTTGCAGAACTCCTTGCCGCCCGCGACCGTACCGTGACACCTCAGGCAGACATCGGTCCTTGTCTTGCCGAGCGTCCCGTGACCGCGCGTGAATCCCTCGGGGTGCGGCATGAGCAGCCCGTGGCACGCCGTGCAGAACGCCGGCTCATCGTGACACATCTTACAATACTCCGGGCGTTCCTTCTTGAGGTCGGCGTGCCCTCGTGAAGCGGAGCCGATGCCGCCCTTCGTGTAGAAGCCCGGCACGAGGTGGCTGAGAGGCTTGAGCTCGAATCCCTTGGGGTGACACGTCGAGCAGGCGCCGGGGGCCTTGGAGCCGGTCCCGCGCCCGTGACAGCGGACGCATCCCTCCATCGTGGCGAAGTCCTCGTGCTTGCGGTTGCCCGGGAGCTTGAGGGTGAAGTCCTCACGATGCGCGACGCGGTTGTGGCACATCGCGCACGTGATGCCCTTCTTGGCGTGGACGTCGTGGTCGATGATCACGCCCCTCGAGGGCGTGACGCGCCGCTTGCCGGAGTGGCACTGCGTACACTGCCTGGAAGGCATCTCCTCGCTCTGCGCGAGTTCGGACTCCGGGTTCAGCGGCAGGGAGTAGCGATCGGTGACCGTGAGGTAGAGCTCACCGACCTTCTTCGACTTGTCGATGAGGAACGTCACAGGGTCGGCGCCGGCCGGTACGTGACACGCGATGCACGAGACCTTGTCGTGGGAGGAGTGGTTGTACGCCACGATCGTGTCGTCCTGGACCTTGTGACAGGCGTTCGCGCAGAACCAGCGGCTCGACGCCACCGCGAGCGCGGTCATCACGAGCGGGACGAGCAGCAGGACGACGACTCCCGCCGTCAGGATGTACCTCGGACGGCGCGCAGGGTCGGTGAAGCCATCGAGTGGGTTGCGCACGGGTGGTCTCTCGCGTCCCTAGTCGGTGACGCCGATGCGGGTGTGACACTCGAGACAGAGAGCGTCGTGGCCGCTCGGGAACGGGAGCATGAACGTGAAGACGGTACCATGCGGGTCGTGGCACGTCGAATAGCACGAGAGGGTCCGGCGCGCTCGGACGTCCCAGCCGACAGCGGGATGCGTGTTGTTCGATGTGAAACGCACGTTATGGCAGGTCATGCATAGTGCGGTGTTCTCAAGGCGCAGGATCGGCGTGTAGTCCGAGCCGTGCGGCGTGTGGCAACGGATGCACAGCGCCTTGCCGTGCCCGGACTTCTGGTAGTTCGCCTCGATGCGCAGCGCATGACACTGGAAGCACAGGTCGTTGTCGCGAGCTATGACGAGCTTCTCGTAGTCGCTCGCATGCGGATCGTGACACGCGGCGCAGAGCACGAGCCCAGCGGCCTCGACGGGATGGTGGCTCGGCTTGAGGAAGTCGAGCCGAACGCCCGGATGGCAGCCGTAGCAGAGGTCCGGCTGCGCTGCACGGAGCAGTGGCAGGTCGTCGGACCCGTGCGGCTCGTGACAGCCGGTGCAATTGGCTTGCGAGAACGGTTGGTGCTGAACGGGCTTCATGCTCACACTGGCGACGGTGGGGTGGCACGTGAAGCACAGGTCGCGCTGGTCGAGCGCGAGGATCGCGCGGTAGTTCGATGCATGGGGCAGGTGGCAGTTCGTGCAGAACCGGCCGGCGAAGGGCGGATGCACCTGCTTGCGGGACATCTCGTCCCCCACGCGGTGACACGAGACGCACAGGTCGCGCTCGTCGTACTTGAGCAGGACGCGGTAGTCCGACGAATGCGGGTCGTGGCAGTTCGTGCAGTATCCCCTTTCGAACGGCGGGTGCTGGTAGGGCATGTTCTTCTCGGGACCGAGGTTCCCGTGACATATCCAACAGACCTGGTCGCGTGGTGCGGTCAGGACGGAGTCGGCCCCCTTAACGTTGGCGTACGACCGTTTGACCACTCCGCCCTTGCTCACGACCCCGAGCCGCCCGACAGGTGTCTTGTACACGGAGAACAACCACTGCAGCGGAAGCCACTGCATCGCCGTCTTCGTCTGCTGCCAGCGAGTGGACATCCCGCGGATGGTCTGCTTCTCCACGCGATCGCCGTGGGGGGTATGGCAGATGGTGCACTCCTTGTTCACCAGGGGCGAGTGGACGGAGGCCATCTTCATCTTCGCGATGAACTCGATGTGACACCGCAGACACGGCAGGTCCGAGGCGAGGGTCTTGACCGAGGTGGGGCCGCTCGCGATCCACGTGTCGACGAGCGTGGTGACCGCGCACATCGTGAGGAGCATCGCGATGAGTACGACCGTCAGCGACTTCCGGCGCCAAGGCCGGATACTTCCGTCGTCGATCTCGCCCTCTAGATCGAGGAGCGCGTCCTCCAGGTCGGTCACTGAACCTCCGCGGCATGTGCGTGCAGGCGCATGACAGCGCGCGATACCGCACGGCAGTATCGGCGCCTCCAGAATAGCACGCCGGAGAGGCTCGTAGACCCGTTCGGACGAGGGAACTTAACGTTCGTTCAGCGCCTCGCGTTGAACCAGCGGATCCTGTTCTTGACGACGTTGAACTCCAGATACGGGTGATCGTCGGTGTTCAGCGGCACCGTAGGATCGGTGAGGCTGTCCGCCATCGTCTGGACCGACTCGAACGGGTGGAAGGGGGTCTGCGCGAAGCCGTGATCGGCGAGGAGCGTGTCGACACGCCGGCCGACCTCATCCTGGTCGATCCGCTCGCCGCCCTTCACCCCGACCAGGAACAGCTCGTTCGAACCTACCGACGGGCTGTCCAGCGACCAGACGTAGGACTGAGGGAAGACCTCGTGGAACGTCTTGTACATCATCATGAAGTCGCGACGCTCGAGGAGGTACCTCGGCAGCCACTGGCAGAAGACGCCGCCATCGTTGATGTGCTCGCGCGCCAGAACGAAGAACTCCTCGGTGAAGAGATGCGAGACGCCGCTGTTCAGCGGCCAGCTCGGCTCCGAGGTGATGACGTCGAAAGTGCGCCGCGTCCTGTACAGGTAGTTGCGGCCGTCCGTGACGTGGAGATTCCAGCGCGGATCGTCGGAGAGCTCCCCCACGAAGAAGCGCGAGGCGGGCACGACCGCCGGGTTGATCTCGACGGTGTCGACGCGCACCAGCGGAAGCTCGAGCAGCGACTTCGACGTGTACCCTGTGCCGAGCCCGATCACGAGGGCCGAGTGCGGGTCTCGAGCCGCGGCGACGGGGAGGTACGCGAGCAAGTGGGTCGTCTGGCCGTCCTCCTTGTAGCTGGAGCCCTCGGTCATGCCGCCGTTGTGCAGGCTCAAGCCCCCGTCGGAGTCCTTCACGACCGCGACATCGCTGTAGACGCCCTCGCGACTGAAGACGGTCTTCATGCGCTTCGCCGCCTCGCGATACGACGCCAGGGAGTCCACGCGCCCGAGCCGATAGAACCCTAGGGCGACGGCCGGCTCGGGCAGGAAATGGCTCCCCGAGACCGCGACCGCGAGGATGGCCGCTCCGATGGCGACCCGCCGGGCGGCGATTGCGTTGCGCGTGGCCCACATCATCGCCCCCGAGACGGCCAGGTTGATGCCTGCTGCCACGAAGATCGTCCCGCGCACCCCGATGAACGGGATGAACAGGAACCCGGCGAGCAGGGACCCGGCTATCGACCCCAGCGTGTTGACCGCGTAGACGGAGCCCACTTGCCGACCGATGGCGTCCAGGGACGACGATGCGATCTTCGACACGACCGGGAAGGTCGCTCCCATGAGCGTCGTCGGACCGATCATCACGAGGAACGACAACGCCAGCTGGATCCCGAAGAAGAAGACGAACGACGGGTGCAAGGTGTTGTAGACGGTGAAGTAGATGGTCGGCAGTCCGCGGATAAGCGGGATGGAGAGAAGCCCGAACATCGCGATCCCGAACTCGAGCTTGGCGAAGAGCTCGCCGAGATCGCGTGAGGAATCGGCCCAGCGCCCTCCCAGGAAGCCCCCTAGGGAGAGACCGGACATGAACGCGCCGAGCATGATGGAGACGGCGTAGACCGTCGACCCGAATACCAGCGAGAGCTCGCGGGTCCAGACGACCTCGTAGACGAGAGCGGCCATGCCCGAGAACGCGAAGACGACCGTCACGAAACGGCGGAGCCGATCGGTAGGTGGTGCGTCGACCGCCAACGGGACCTCCGCTCTGCCGGAAGCACAAGGTCACCTAGTGCAACCATCATGCCGCCCTGCACGGTCCGCGTCCATCGGGCGAGAGGAAAGGGTCCGGGAAGCTCACGCTTCCCGGACCCCTGATACCGATCGGTCGGATCGGTCGTGCGGGATCCTACGGCCAGAACCCGTTCGCCGGAACGTTGACCAGGTGCTTGCCGCAGCTGGTGACGCAGTCGGTTCCGGCGCTCCAGGTCGTCATGTCGGCCTTCCACTGGAATCCGACGAGCACCAAGCGGTTCGGGTCGGCGTAGGGCAGCGTGTCGGCGGCCACGCCGAATGCCGCACCACCCTTCACGGCCGCACCGCTGCCGACCGCGCCACCGTACGTACGGCGCAGGAGACGCGGCCGGACCCATGCGTGAGGCACGCGGATGTGGCAGTCGATGCACGTGTCGCCCGCGCCTGCCCTGGTGTCATGGTTGGTGTGCGCACCAGCAGGCAGGTTGACGACGGTGGTCAACGGGTGACACTTGTCGCAGATGATCCGGTTATTGCCCGTGGCAGTCCAGTTAGACGCCGTCGGCGAGGAGTACTGGGAGGGCGAGTAGCCTTGCGCGATGGTGATCTTCACGTTCGCGCCCTGCGGACCGGCGAGCCACGTCCCGAAGTCGTGACAATCGGAGCAGAGCACAGGGGTGGCCGTGGTCGTGTAGCCGTTGGCGACCCAAGGCGTCGTACCGCCGATGCCGAAGGTGGCGTCCGCCGGGATAGGCCAGACCGTGGTCGTCGCGTTGAGGTTCGCGCTCTTCGGGAACCACACGCCCATCGAGTTGTGCCCGCCGCGGGACGGACCGTCCACGAACTCGTTCGCCGGATTCTTCCAGATGGTGCCCGTGGACAGATAGCTCACGGTGGTCGACACCGTCGGGACGTGCGCAGCGCTCGTGCCGCTCGACGCGCCGTTGTGGCACGAGGTGCAGCGGTGGTCCTTGTTCGTGATCGCGGCCGTGATCGAGGCGTTCGAGGAGTAGGAGCCTGGCGTGCCCTTGTTGTTGTGGCAGACGCCGCAACCGTCGGTGCCGCCGTTGCCGCCGTTCATGCTACGGCCGGCGCCGGTCGCGTTGATCGACGGAATGTACGCCGCCGGGCCGTGCTCGCGCACGAGATCGGAGAAGTGACAGCCGAAGCAGCCGACGTTCTTACCGAGCTTGTACGTCTGACCGGTCAGGATGCCGACCTGGGCGCCGAGCGCCATGCTGCCGTCGTGGGACGGCCCGTGGGCGGGCACCTTGTCGAGGTGGCAGCGACCGTCGGCGCACTTCGTCACGGTGTGCAGGTTCGTGTCGGCGTCGTCGTGGCAGACGTTGCATGAGGTCCGCTGGGCCGACATCGTCGTCCCGAGCGAGTGCCCACGGGCGATGTTGCCCACCGTGAAGCCGGTGTGGCAGCCGCCAGAAGCGCACGCCGTGTTCGACGCGTCGGCGCTGAAGTTGTGGCGCGTGCCGGTCGCCGTGGCGACGTTCGCCGCCGTGGTGTGTGTGGCTGATGTGCTTCCGTGGCATGCGCCGCAGGTGCGCGAGACCCAGTTGGTCTTCACGACCGCGGTCGAGTTCAGGGACGTGTCGTTGTGGCACTCCTCGCACGACATGTTCGGCGCCGTGTACCCGGTCTGCAGGGTCGCGTGCTCGGAGCGCAGATCGACGGTGGTCGTCACGCCGCGCGAGGCGAAGTGACAGTCGGCGCAGGTCTTCTTGTAGGTCGCACCCGCGGTCGTGACGTACGCGCCCATGCTGGCGGGCAGCGAGACGTGACTCGTCTCGGTGCCGTAGTAGTGCTGCGGATCGACCGGCGAGAAGACGGTGCGCTGGTGGCATGCGACCGTGCCGCAGGAGAGCGTGCCGACCAGCATGTCCGCCGTCTTGTGGCAGACGCGGCAGCCGATGAGCGTGCCGCCCTGCGTCGTGGCGGTCGAGTGCAGCACCTTCACGTCGGTGCTGGCGTGGCAGCCCGCGCCGGAGGCGGTGCATCCGGCGATCGCGGTCGTGTGGAGCGACGCGTAGGCGTCGTGGCTGCTGCTGTGGCATGCGGTGCACAGGCGGTTCGTCCAGTTGGTCTTAACGACCGCGGTGGAGTTGAGGCTCGTGTTGTTGTGGCAGCCGGCGCAGGTCACGATACCGACGCTCGTCGTCGTATGGACCGACTTCATCGTCGCGGTGTGGCACAGGTTGCAGGCCACGCCGCCGGTGGCGACACCGGAGTAGAGACCGGCGGTGATGTTCGCCGTGTGCGAGGTGTCATTGCCCGTGGAGTGGGCCGGATCCGTCGGAGTGTAGCTCGCCAGGTACGGCGTGTGGCAGCCGCTCGCGGAGCAGGAGAGCGTGCCGACCAGCATGTCCGCCGTCTTGTGGCAGACGCGGCAGCCGGTGAGCGTGCCGCCCTGCGTCGTCGCGGCGGAGTGCAAGACCCTGACGTCCGTGGTGTTGTGGCAACCCGCGCCGGCGTCGGTGCAGCCGGCGACCGTCGTCGTGTGATCCGAAGCGTACTCGGCATGGGTGGTGGTGTGGCAGTCGGTGCACTTCTTCGCCGGCCAGCTCGTCTTCACGACGGCGGTGCTGTTGAGCGACGTGTTGTTGTGGCAGCCGGCGCAGGTCACGATACCGACGCTCGTCGTCGTATGGACCGACTTCATCGTCGCGGTGTGGCACAGGTTGCAGGCCACGCCGCCGGTGGCGACCGTCGAGTACTGGTTGTACGCCATGGTGGCCGTATGCGACGTATCGTTACCGGTGCTGTGGTTCGGGTCGATCGGCGTGTAGGTGTGGCCCTTGACGCGACCGGCCATGTGGCAGGTCTCGCACTCCATCTTCGGGGTCCACGTCTTGATGCCGGAGTACGTCGTGCCGTCGTGGCAACGTCCGCCGCAGCCGCCGCCGAGCGTTCCGCCGGTGCCCCACGGATGGACGACGATGTTGTCGAGGCTGTTATGGCAGCCGGCGCCGGCCTCCGCGCAGTTCGAGCTGACGGCGCTCGCCGCGACGTGGCCCGGCATACCGGACGCGCTGTGGTCGACATGGCAGTTGACGCACTTGGTGACAGTACCGCCCGAGAGGATGCCCAGGACCTTGACATCGTTGCGGTGGCATACGTTGCAGGTCGTGAAGGTCGAGGTGCCGGCCGTCGAGTGCAGCGCCGCTACGTCGCCGGCGAGACCGCTCGCTATGAGCGAACTGTGGCAGGCCGTGTTCGCGCACGCGGTGTTCGACGCGTCGGCGCTCAGGTTGTGCGCGGTGCTCGTCGTGTCGTGCGTGTTGTAGGCAGCGTAATCGTGGCAGACCGCGCACGTGCGGGCGGGCCAGTTCGTCTTCACCTGGACGGTGCTGTTGAGCGAAGTGTCGTTGTGGCACTCGGAGCAGGTCACGACGCCGTCGGCCGAAGCACCCGCACCCTGGACCACGACGGTAGCGTGCTCCGCGCGCAGGTCGGTGCTGTGGCACAGGTTCGTGCATGCCGTGCCTGAGGTGTCGCCCGCGCCGGAGTAGATCTTACCGGTCGCGGCATCACCCGTCGCGGAGTGCGAGGTCTCTGTGCCGTAGTAGTGCTGCGGATCCACCGGCGAGAAGACGGTGCGCTGGTGGCAGCCGACCGTCGAGCAGGAGAGCGTGCCGACGAGCATGTCGGTCGTCTTGTGGCAGACGCGGCAGCCGGTGAGCGTGCCGCCCTGCGTCGTGGCGGTCGAATGCAGGACCTTGACGTCGGTGCTGGCGTGGCAGCCCGCACCGGAGTTGGTGCAGCCGGCGACCGTCGTCGTGTGGACCGACGCGTAGGCGTCGTGAGACGAGGTGTGACACGCGGTGCACAGGCGGTTCGTCCAGTTGGTCTTCACGACCGCCGTGGAGTTCAGACTCGTGTTGTTGTGGCAGCTGGCGCAGCCCACGATGCCGACGGTCGTCGTCGTGTGGACCGACTTCATCGTCGCGGTGTGGCAGACGTTGCAGGCCACGCCGTCGGTCGCGACACCGGAGTAGAGACCGGCGGTGATGTTCGCCGTGTGCGAGGTGTCGTTGCCGGTGGAGTGGGTCGGATCGGTCGGGGTGTAGCTCGCCCGGTACGGCGTGTGGCAGCCGACCGCCGAGCAGGAGAGCGTGCCGACGAGCATGTCGGTCGTCTTGTGGCAGACGCGGCAGCCGGTGAGACCGGCGGTCGTGGCGGTGGAGTGCAGGACCTTGACGTCGGTGCTGGCGTGGCAGCCCGCGCCGGAGTTGGTGCAGCCGGCGACCGTCGTCGTGTGCGAGCTGGCGTAGGTGTCGTGGCTGCTCGCGTGGCACGCGGTGCACAGGCGGTTCGTCCAGTTGGTCTTCACGACCGCGGTGGAGTTCAGGCTCGTGTTGTTGTGGCAGCTGGCGCAGCCCACGATGCCGACGGTCGTCGTCGTGTGGACCGACTTCATCGTCGCGGTGTGACACAGGTTGCAGGCCACGCCGTCGGTCGCGACACCGGAGTAGAGACCGGCGGTGATGTTCGCCGTGTGCGAGGTGTCGTTACCGGTGGAGTGCGCCGGATCGGTCGGCGTGTAGCTCGCCAGATACGGCGTGTGGCAGCCGACCGCGCTGCAGGAGAGCGTGCCGACGAGCATGTCGGCCGTCTTGTGGCAGACGCGGCAACCGGTCAGCGAGCCGGTAGCGGCGTTCGAGTGCAGGACCTTCACGTCGGAGCTGTTGTGGCAACCCGCGCCGGAGACGGTGCAGCCTGTCGCCGTCGTGTGAGCCGAGGCGTAGGCGTCGTGGCTTGTGGCGTGGCAGTCGGTGCACTTCTTCGCCGGCCAGCTCGTCTTCACGACGCCCGTAGAGCCGAGTGAGGTGTTGTTGTGGCAGCTGTTGCAGCTCACGACTCCGACGCTCGTCGTCGTGTGGACCGACTTCATCGTCGCGGTGTGGCACAGGTTACAGGCCACGCCGCCGGTGGCGACCGTCGAGTACTGGTTGTACGCCATGGTGGCCGTGTGCGACGTGTCGTTGCCGGTGCTGTGGTTCGGATCGGCCGGGGTGTAGTCGTGACCGCCGACCCAGCCCGCGCCGGCCTTGTGGCAGGTCACGCAGTTGAAGCCGGAGTTCCAGGTCGCGATGACGATGTTCGCGTAATAGCTGTTGTGGCATCTGCCACCACAACCGCCGCCGAGCGAGGACATGTCGCCCCAGCGGTGGCTGGAGCCAGCACCGTAGTTCGCGTAGCTGACACCGTGGCAGCCGGTGCCCGCCTGCGAGCAGCCGTCGCTCGACGAGGTCGAGTCATGCGACGGGATGCCGGTCGCACTGTGGTCGACATGGCAGTTGACGCACTTCGTGACCGTACCGCCTGAGCGGATGCCCAGGACCTTGCCGTCGTTGCGATGGCAGACGTTGCAGCTCGTGAAGGTCGAGGTGGATGCGCTCGAGTGCAGCGCCGCGATGTCGCTCGCAAGGCCCGAGGGAGTGATCGCACTGTGGCAGCCGGTGTTCGCGCACGCCGTGTTCGACGCGTCGGCGCTGAGGTTGTGCAGCGTGCTCGTCGTGTCGTGCGTGACGTGTGCAGCGTAATCGTGGCAGTTCGAGCACCTGCGCTGCGTCCAGTTCGCGTGGACGGTGACCGAACTGTTGTAGCTGTTGTCGGCGTGGCACTCGACGCAGGTGACCTGGCCGTTGGCCGACGCACCGGCACCCTGCGCCACTACCGTGGCGTGCTCGGAAGCGAGTGCGGTGACGTGGCACAGGTTCGTGCACGCGGTGCCCGACGTGTCGCCGTTGCCGGCGTAGATTCTGCCGGTCGAAGCGTCACCCGTCGCGGTGTGCGACGTGTCGTTGCCCGTGCTGTGGTTCGGATCGACCGGCAGGTAGTTGTGAGAACTCAGCCCGCCCCCGCCGGACTTGTGGCATCCGGTGCACAGGTTCGAGTAAGAGCCCTTCACGAAGCCGGTCACCGCGGTGAGGGTCGCGTTCGCATGGCACTTGGCGCACAAGCCGGAGCCGCCGTGACCGACCGCCGTGTCGAGGTAGAGGTCGTGGCAGCCGGTGATGCACGCGGTCTGCGTGCCCACGTGGGCCGCGGCAGTGGTCGGATGGTAAGCGGTGTTGCCGTTGTGGCACGTGCCGGAGTAGCACGTCGTGGCCGTGGTCACGACGGTGGCTGTCGTATGGCAGGAGCTGATGCAGTCGCTGCGCGGCGTCTGGTGCGTCACCGACGCGTCCGTGACGCTGTGGCAGTCGCTGCCGCCGCAGAAGGCGTTCGACGAGGTGTAGTCATGCTTCGTCAGTGTGGCGGTATGCGAGGCCGGAGCCTTGCCACCGCCAGCGTGACAGGCGCCGCACGTCTTGTTCCACGCGGTCGTCGGGAACCACGACCGCTCGTGGCAGTACGTGCAGCCCGGCGTCGCTCCGGTGGTCGCGAGCGAGCTCGCCTTCTGGTGCTCGGGATTGAGCTGGGTGAGGTGGCACTTGTTGCAGGCGAAACCGAGGTAGGTGGAGGTGGCCTCGGCGTTCGTGATGGTGTGTGTCGGTTCGGAGCCTGTGTAGTAATGACCTTCCATCACGTAGTGGCAGTCGATGCAATTGTTGCCCGCGACGGGCATCTGGTTCGAGGTATGGCAGACCTTGCAGCTTGTGCGCGTCGCGTCGCCGATCTTCACGGCGTTGGCGTGCATGGTGGCGATACTAGAAGCATGGCACCTGCCCATGCACAACCGTGCGTTCGACGCCGTCGGGGTCGCGTGATCGGACGCCATCTGCTTGTGGGCGGCGCGCGGAGACGACGGGGAATGGCATGCAAGGAAGTAGCAAGTGCGACTCGGGGTCGTCGAGTTCCACGCGTTGACGCTCAGCGGGATCGACGTGTTGTCGGCGTAGGCGGGGTGGCAGGTCGTGCAGTCCATCGGCAAGGCGCCGGGGGATGACACTGAACTAGCACGTCCGTGCTCGCCGCCGATCGACGAGACCTGCATGTTGTGGCAGTCAGCGCAAGTGAAGTTCTTGGAGCCGCCGCTGACGGTCGTCTCGACCGACGGACCGCTTCCGGAAACGTGGTCGAACGAGTTCGGATCGTGGTTGTAGAGCTTGACGACGTGACACGGATCGGAACAATTGCCCTTCAGCGTCGCGAGGGCGGGGTAGACGGTGAAGTAATCGAGCATCGTGTAGTGGCTGCTCGAACCGGAAACGCCCTGTCTCACCACGAGCGTGAGGGTATGGGTGGCCTTCGAGAGCGTCGGTGTGGTGTAGAGGATCTGGCCCTTCACGGTCGCGCCCGACTGGAAGTTGTCGAAGGTCCCCTGGGAGACGCCGTCGACGTATACCTGTATGGCGCTGCAAAGGGGGCCCTTCCAACCGATGACGCTGGCCTTCATCCCGTAGAAGGTCAACGTAGCCGATGCGTCGAGCCTGTTGGTCATGCGGTAGTCGGACCGCTGGACCCAGTTGTACCGGGTGTCGGCCCCAAGGGCGGGCGCGTAGGCGACGGAACCGTCGTTCTCCTCGACCCGCTCGGCATCGGGGGTCGAGGTGGAGACGTTGTGACAGTCGGCCATGTAGCAGGTCTCGGTGATGACCGCCGAGGAGATCTGGTTCTCGACACCGACCTGGGTACCGGTGCACACGCGAGTGGCGGGCGGGGTGAACGACGAGTTGTACGACTGGGAGACCTGGTCCCAAGTGTGGTCGCCATGCGTCTGGGGGATGACGCCGGCGTGGCAGACGCGGCAGGCTGCACGGGCGTGGCAGCTTGCGCACTTGCTGTTCGTGGCTCGCGCGTTCGTCGGCCAGCGGCTGGTCCCGTGGATCGTGTGCAGGAGAGCGTAGTCCGTGGTGGTCACGGAACCCGCAGAGGCGAAGTAGGCGCCCGAGCTGCTGACGACGGACGGGAACATCGCACGGTTGCCGTTCTCGAAACCGAAGTGGCAACTGGCGCACTTGTAGTTGGACTTGTGGTACGGGTGACTGGACGGCTGGACCCAGTGACACTTCTTGCACGCGGTCGCATAGTCCACCGCGGGCACGTGGAAGTTCACCGTGTTCGTCGCGGAGACACGGTCAGCCGTGTCCTCGTGACAGTAGCGACAACTCGTGTTCGCGTAGGGATCGGTCGGATCCCCGGGATTGCCCCATGCAACGGTCGACGCTGCCAGCGTCAACGTGAGCACGGCGATCGCCATCAGCACAAGCGTTCGTCTGTTCATCGCCCGTCCACTTCCTCGGTCCGTCATTCCCAGGCCATATGACTAACCGCTCCCCCAGCAGGAGCTGTCTGCGGACCGCGCGGACGAGCGCAGTGTTTGTCGGTCGCCGCCGGCATCGGTACGCAGACCTGGTACCTGTCCCCTGGCGCACGGCACACTACGCCCACAGGTATAGTCACACTAGACTATATGCGCCAGCAGCGTGCCCGGTCAATAGTGAAGTCCATCACTTGGGGGACACGCCCTGCCGCTTTCAAGGGACCTCCACCCCGTATATCGTCACCTTCCCGGGTGACTTGAACACCTCAGTGATGAACGTCACTTAACAGGCGATGGATGGACGGTCGGGCGAGCGAGCGACAAGCCGTCAGCGCTGGAGATACGCCCCGTGGATGGTCTTGTAGACATTCGGGACCCCGAGCAGCGTGAAGACGATGACCGGGAGGGAGAAGACCGCTATCCATGCGGCGCGGCTGCCGCTCCAGCCAAGCGTGAGCCTGACGTGCAGGTATCCTGCGTAGATCATCCAGGCGATGAGCGACCATGTCTCCATCGGATCCCAGGCCCAATACCGCCCCCACGCCTCATTCGCCCAGATGGCGCCCGAGACGATCATGATGCCCTGGAAGAGGAAGCCCGCGCCGACAAACTTGAACATGAGGCCGTCGATGACCAACTGGTCGGGGAGCTTCGCCAGAACGGTCGCGAACCGGGTGCTCCCCTTCTCTCGCAACAGGAAGGCGATGGCGAGCGCGAACGAGGCCGCATAGGCACCGTACGCGAGGTTGGCAAAAGCCACGTGGATGCCGAGCCAGTAGCTCACGAGGCTGCCCTCTATCCCCTGCGCCTCCTTGCCGGCGAGCATCGCGCCGCCGAGGAGCAAGAACGCCAAGGGCATCACGCCGACTCCGACCACCCACAGCCCTCGCTGGCGCCACAAGAGCGGCAGGAAGAACGCGACCGTGAGGAAGCCGAGGAGCGAGGCGACTTCGTAGAACCCGACCGCCGGTCCGTGACCGACGCGCACCCACCTTCCGAGTATCGCGACGGCATGCAGGACGAGACCGGCGCACGCGGACGCGATCCCGGCGAGGCGAGCCTGTTTCTTCCCGAACATGAGAGCGACGACGAACCCCATCGACGCGATCGCGTAGACGAGCACGGCGCCGGACATGATGACGACCTCGACAATGAGCGTCATGAAGGGACCTCCCCGTCGGGTCCGGAGCCGACGGCTTCGGCGAGCCTCCGCGCCACGAGTCCTCTGAACGCCGGGTCGCTGCGTCCGGCGCGTACGCGCACCAGCAGCCGTCGCTCGGGTGACTCCTCCGCGAGCACCCACACGGTCCGTGGCGGCAGGATCAGCGTGAACACCGTCGCGATGCATGCCCCGGCGAACGCAACGTACAGGTACGGTATCGACCAGTCGTCGACCACAACGAGCCGAGCGTAATACCTGGTCCCATCGTAGCGGACCCGCAACCCCGAGGACAGAACGACGTCCCGGCCCGGCTCGAGGCGCGCGGGAGCCGTGAACGTCGGCGAGGTCCCAAGCCTGCAGGAGAGATCCACCGCCTGACCGGAGGGCATCGCCCGGATGAACGACCCCGGCTTCTCACCGGGGTCGAGTCTTATGGCGAGACGGAGGAAAAGCTCGTCGCTCGCACCTTGGGCAAGGGTGACCTCGACCGGCACGAGACCGTCTTGACGCATGTTGGCGAAATCGGCGAAGAACGCCCCCGTCGCCACGACCGAACCATCCGGCGCCAAGACCGTCACTGCCGGAGACAGCCCGTAATCGTCGTAGTGGACGAACAGACGTCCGAGACGCAACGGGTTGTTCGGGTAGACCCACTGCCGACGTAAGACCCGTCCTTCGCGCAGGAGAGACACGAACGGTGAAGGACCACGGTCATGGCCTCCGGCGCGATGTTCGGAATCGAGATCGCTGACCGCGAGATCGAGCCCCGTATGACGCTCGAGGAAGAGGGGGCCCTCCTCGACGTGGCCGTAGGACGCATGCGTCTCGCGAGAGGCCTCGCCGACGCGGATCCCGATCTTCCCCTCGGCGCGTGTCAGTTGTCCGGCCATGATCAGCGCCAGGATGGCGGCGAGCGCCCAGTGGAACGCGGGACTGCCGAAAGCTGCGAAACGAAAGGAGTCCGCCTCGAGCAACACTGGACCCCGGCGAACCCGCATCCGGAACCGCCGCAGAACGCGTTCTGCGGCGTCGGCGGCCTCTTCACGCGACTTGCCGGCCGGAAGAAGGATCCGTCCATCGGCTTCGCGCAAACGCGCCAGCAACTCGGGGGTCACCACACCCACGGCCCTCGATCCCCGCGCGGCCGACACGGTCCGCTCCCAGGCACACACGATAGTCGAGGCCTCGAGGAGCACGACGAGCAGCAGGAACACCGGATTGGTGTACGGACGGTGAAGCCCCAGCGAGGCGACGTATCGCTCCGCGACAGGATGGCGCACGGCCCACGCGGCGACCTTGGGTTCGGTCGCCGAACCGTGCGGGACGAGAGTGGCTAGAACGATGTAGACCCCGATGCCGGCGATGAGCCACGCGACGAGCCTCGGCGAACGCAATACCCGGCGGACTCGGGAGCGCCCAGAGGGCACGTCACTTCACCGTGCCGCGCGCCTGCGCGTCGACGACATCGACGACCCAGCGCCGGTCCGGCGTAAGCTCCAGGTAGTAGTTCGAATCGTATGAGACCGTGTACCAGGATGACCGATACTTGCCGCCCGCCAGGTCGAAGTACCTGTATTTCCAGTCCTCGCGCGCAGTGATCCGCGCGTGATCACCGGATATCTGCGTCCCCTTGATCACGAAGCGCTGAAGCCGCTCGTCGATCCCCCGAGCCTGCTCGCGGTTCGCCTCGATGTAGGAGTTGATGCGCACGGAGTGGTTCGGCGTGTAGGTGAAGGACGATACCTCGGAATCTCTGACGAGATACGAGTAGCTCACCCACTGGAGATAAGTGACGGTCGCGCTCGCCGGCGCGGACTGGTCGCGCATGGTCGGCTTGACCGGCTCGGGAGTACGCGAGGCGGACGCACGGCCGCAGCCCGAGGCCGGTAGCGTCACCGCCACCAACAGGACGACGACACCCATCGCACGGCAGATCGCTCTCATGACTCCCCTGTCAGGTCTCTCTGTCGGCCCGGCAGCGTGCATCACCACATCGACGAACCGTTCGGATGGCAGTTCGTGCAGAGGTCCTCGCCTGTCTGCAAGAGCATGCGCGTAGTCGTCGCCTCATGCGGGAAGACCTGGAACCGCGGATTATCCGTCGACACCACGCCGTTCGGCGTCAGCGTGGTGACCTGGAACGGGTCGATCGTGAGCGATGTTCCGACCTGCCGGGGGTCCTCGTGGCACTGCATGCAGATGGGGTTGTGCCCGGACTGCTGCGGCGTTCGCGGCCAGATCATCAGGTAGCCACGGTTCGTGCGGCCAAGCGGCCCCATCGCGGTCTGCGTCGGATTGGTGTCCGTCGTTAAGACCGGCACGTAGTTGTAGTAGTACGGCGTCGCGGTCACGTTGAGGGTATCGACGGGATGGTTGTGGATGATCTGCGTCTGCGAAGTCCGGCCCTGGTGGCAACCACCGCACCAGTCGGACCCGTAGACGGCCACCGTCATGTTCGAACTCGTCGGGCGCTTCTTGAGCAACCTGTCGCTGACGTACACCGTGTCCGAAGCGGTCCTCACACGGTCGCCCGTGAAGGATGCCACCGTGTTCGCGCCGTGCGGACTGTGGCAGTCGTCACAAGACAGCGTGTAGTTCAATCCCGTGAACGTGGCGACCGAGGAGCCGCCGGAGCCCACGTCGCCGCCCGGGACGACACGCGTGGCCTCCGTGCGATGACGCGAGATGACCGTGAGGCCGCGCGCCGCGAGGGCACCGTAGACGCCCTGGCCTCCGGTCCCGTCGTGGCATACCTCGCACGAATCTGTGATCGTCGTGCCCGGGAGAAGCCTGATCGATGTCCCAGGGGCGTTGTGCATGCTGTGGCACGTGCCGCACCGGCGCGTGGTTGTGAGATACCCGCGATGCGGGCCCGAGGAATAGTCGCCGTCGTGGCAATCCGCGCACACCACGCACAACGGGTCGACGGTGCCGCTCTCGTTGAACGCGAACGCCGGCGTGGCGGTCGCCAGAAGCGCCGCCAGGAAGCCCGCGAGCATGATCCTCTTCGCCGTCTTCATCGCTCCTCGCACTACTTCGGCTGCTGCGATTCTACCGCGGACCGGAGCAGCTCGACCACCTGCACACGGTCGTTCTCCTTGTCGGCGACCACGAAGTAACGTCCCGACCGGTCGACGTCGTTGGGGAAGTTCAACTCGCCGGCCGTCTCGCCCCTCTGCCCGAACCGCTGGAGAAGCCGGCCGTGCTGGGAAGCCATCACCAACGAGAAGTCGAACGCGTCCGCGACGACGAGGGACCCGTCGTTGAGCACCGTCAGCCCGCGCGGGAGGCTGAAATCGCCGATGGCGCCGTCGGAGAGATCGCGCGGGATGCGGCCGAGCTCCCAGAGCACTTCGCCCTCCTCCGAGAAGGCGACTATCCGAGCGTGGTTCGAGTCCGAAACGTACACGGTACCGTCACGCCCGACCGCGACCCCGTTCGGGTGGTCGAGATCACCTGGGCCGCGCCCGGGTCTGCCGAACTGACGGATCAGGTTCCCGTCGGTCGAGAACTCTAAGACCTGATAGGTGTCGGTAGCATAGACCTTGCCATCCCTCACCGCGACGTCGGTGACAGCGATGCCCGTACCGTCCTGCCCCGAGCCGCCACGTCCGACGATGGAGTCGCGGTCGGGGAAGACGCGCAAGTACCGCCCGTCCGCGTCGAACACCTGTATCTGGTCGTTGCGGAAATCGGCGACGTAGACGTTGCCCTCCTCGTCGCAGTCGATCCCGACCGGGTAGTTCAGTCTGCCCGGGCGCCAGGTCTTGATCCCGCCCGGCAAGATCTTCGCGACGCCGGACCCGCCGAACTCGAAGAGGAACTTGCCGTCTAGCGAGAAGACGCACACGCGATCGTTGCCCGTGTCGGTCACGTAGATGCGCCTGCGAGGACTCACCGCGACACCCATCGGACGTTTGAAGAGCGGCCGGGGGCCCACTCCGGGACCCCGTATCTCGAGTATCGAACGCAGTCCGGCGAGCTCGTGCGCCCGGCCGGACAAGCCCGGGATCCGCAGGTAGCCCAGGAGCGCGAGTACGAGGACGGTGAGGACGAACGTGAGCGCGACCGCGAGCCCCAGGAAGACGGTGCGCGGTGAAGGCCGCCGCGGAGGGCGGGCGGGACTCATGGCGTCATCCCGTCGCTTAAGGTCAGTCGGGCTGCACGCCGAGACGGAGGAGGCCGTCGCGGGCCTCCTTCATGTCCGGGACGTACTTGAGCGCGGCGCGGTACCCGTAGATCGCAAGCGTGCGCTTGCCCTGCTTCTCGTACGAGAATCCCAGAAGGTACTGGATGTCGGCCATCGAGGGATTCGCGTTCGCGGCGGGCGTCAGCGCTATGACCATCGAACGGTACTGGCGCTTCGCCGCGTAGTACTCGCCGAGCGCCTTCGCGGCGAGGGCGTGCTCGGGTTCGATGTCGAGCACCTGCCACAGGGTCTGCTCCGCCTCGCGCCAGCGATGCATCTGCATGTACGTCATGCCCTTGTTGTAGAGGGCGGCCGTGTTGCGGGGGTCGATCTTCATGGCGAGTTCGTACTCGTCGAGGGCCTTGTCGAACTTGCCCTCGCGCTGATAGCTGAATCCGAGCTCGACGTGGGTCTCGGCGCTCGCCGGGTCCTGGCGGACCTTGCCTTGAGCGGCCCTGGTGCGCGCCTCGGAAGCCGACGCGCTGCCGTCGCCCGAGAGTATCGAGTTCACGACAAAGCCCGCTGCCCCGAGCACTCCGAGCAGCAGGAGGAGGACGAGACCGGCGAGCCACAGCGGGACGAGCTCCCGCTCACCGTCGGCGGGGGCATCAGGGGAGTCTTCGACCGCGTCGACAGCCGGGAGCGACCGCTGAGACTCGACTCCCTCCGCCCGCGAGGCGACGGCGTGCGACACGGCTGCGGGTATCGGATCCGGGGAGAGCACGTTCGCGTGAGCACCCGCCAGAAGCCCCGTGTCGGGGATCGGCTCTTCCATGCCGCCCTTTTCGCGGAAGCCCAAGACGTCCATCTACCGCTCCTCATCCCTGTTCGCCAGGTGGAATGAGAGTACCTGCAATTCCACGGCCAAGTCCACCTGTCGCACCATGACGTCGGCGGGAACGTCGAGCCGCACAGGGGCGAAGTTCAGGATCGCCTTCACTCCCGAGGACACGAGCCGACCCAGGAGGGCCTGCGCCGCCTCCGGCGGGGTGGTCAGGATGACGACCTCCACTCCGCGCTGCGCGATGACCTCCTCGAGATCCTCGATCGGGTCGACAGGCAGCCCGCCGACATCCGAGCGGACCTTCTCCGGATCGGTATCGAAGAGCGCGACGATGCGGAAGCCGCGGTCCTCGAAACCCCCGTACGAACGCAGTGCGCCACCGAGGCGCCCCACGCCGATGATCGCGGCGTGACGACTCACCGAGACCCCGAGCCACCGAGAGACGTGACCGATGAGGTCCTCCACGTCGTAGCCGATGCCGCGGATCCCGAACTCGCCGAGGTACGACAGGTCCTTGCGCACCTGCGCAGCGTTCGATCCCGCCATCTCGGCTATGCCGATGGAGTTGATCACGGGCATGTGCATCGACTGGGCCTGCAGCAGGCAGCGCAGGTAGACCGGAAGACGCTGGATCGTCGTCTGCGGGATCGGTGCCTGGGTCATCTAGGAGCCGACCTCACTTCGTCGCCGTGGCAGGCTTCGAGCCCGAGCCCTCGAGCGAAGCGAGCCCCGAGAGAAGGGTACCGTTCGCCGGGTCGCGCTTGAGAGCGTCGATGTAGACCTGTTTCGCCTTCTCGGTCTGGCCGGTCTGCGTGTACAGGTTCACCAGCATGCCGCGCACCTCGGCGTAGTTCGTGTCCTGGCTGAATGCGGTCTGTAGCTCGGCTATGGCCTTGTCGCGCTGGCCGAGCCGCTCGTACGCGACGGCGGCCTGGAACCGGATGGCCGGACCGAACGGCTCGACCTTCTCGCCCTTCATCGCGATGTCGAGAGCCATCGGGCGATAGATGGGATCGAAGTAGTCGGCGGCCATGTTGTACAGGTTCGAGAGGAAGACGTAGTTGTCGTATTCGGACGGCACGAAGTCGATCGTGCGCTTGAGCGCCTGCTCGCCGAGGAGGAACTCCTGCTTCCCTTGCGCGAGGTACTGGGATCCATCGCGTCCGGCGGACTGCTCGGTCTGCGCCGCATTCAGGTAGTTGATGGCGAGGTCCTGGTGCGCGAGGCCCAGTTCTGCGAGGTACATGTCGTTGTACGGGTTCAGCTCGATGGAACGTTTGATCGCGTCGATACGCGCCTGTCCGTTCGAACCGATGCGCCCGATGAGGTAGTACCGGTCCGCGACCACGTAGACCAGGTTGCCGATCTGACCGAGGACCACCACGACGACGAGCACTATGGCGGCCAGACCGCCCCACGAGGGCGCGCGCACGTTGCGCGAGGTCGCGAAAGGCGTGAGGACGACCGCGAGGACGATCCACAGGAATATGGTCGACCCCGTCACGGACAGACCGAACATGAGGTGGGCGAGGTAGCCGACCGCCGACGCCCAGAACCCCGCGAGCAGGAGACGGTCGCCTCCCTTGCCCTTGGCGAACGCCGCAGGAGCGGAGATCCACAGTGCCCAGCCGAACAACCCGTACAGGAGGACGAAGCCGGGGATGCCGAGCGCGGACATGATCTGGAGCGGATAGTCGTGGACGTTGTCGGCGACCGAGAGGAACCCGGCCGTCCCGGTGTACTCCACCGGCTTGAAGCGCGGGAAGATGAGGCGGAAGGTGTCCGCCCCCCACCCCACGATCGGGCGCGCCTTGACGGCGTCCCACGCCGCCTGCCAGATCTGGAAACGCGTCAGCGCGCTGCCGCCCTTGACGTCGCCGATGGACTTGAGGCGGGAGACGACGTTCGTGACGCTGTTGCTCGATCCGGCGCTGCGCGTGACGATGCCGATCCCCGCGGCGCCGATGAACGCCATGAAGCCCCAGTCGATCGCGTTCGGCTTGCTGCGGGCCCTGAACGCGGCGAAAGCGACGATGACGATGGAGACGGCCCCGCCGATCCATGCTCCGCGCACGAACGCCGTGAGCCAGGACATCATGACCAGAAGGAACGTGCACCAGTAGAAGATACGCCAGCCCTCGCGCGGCTCCGAGAGCGCGAGGGCGAGCGCGATGGGCAGCGGGAACATCAGGTACCCGCCGAGAAGGTCGGGGTTCCCGTACGAGGCGAAGGAGCGGTTGACCTCGAAGGGCAGCGAGCCCCACGGGATGATGTCCTTGCCGAAGTACTGGGCGACGCCGTAGAGCGAGACGAGAAGCCCGCCGAAGACGAGGCTGCGCGCAAGCGATCGGATCCTCGACGGGCGGTCGACCATCTGCACGACGAGGAAGAAGACGACCGCGTAGTTGACGAACGAGATGAGTCCCTCGAACCGGCGGTACTTGCCGAAGATCGCCGTCGGCGGATGGATCGACGTCACCGTGGTGAGCGCTACCCACGCCAGGAAGATGAGTACGAGCCAGTCCACCTTCGTCCTGCGCAGGGTCCCGCCGCGCGTGAAGACACGCCAGCCCCACAGACCCGCCGCGACGAGGGTGATCACTCGCATCGTGAAGACCTTCGCGATGTCGAACTGGTCGTAGGTGAGCGGCATGCGACCGCCGATGCCGAGCCAGGTCAGGTTCGAGATGGCGACGGGCACGAGGATCACGAGCAGATGGAGGCAGAACCAGACCGCCTTCTCGCCGCGGTCCATCCCCGCCGTCGGGGACTCGGCCGCGCGCGCGGCGGCCTTCGCGGCCGCCTGCTTCTTCGGGTCGGGCTTCTTCGACTTCGCGGCCACGTGGCCTCCCTATCGCGCGCCACGGCCCGTGAGGACCACGCGCAACGTCTCGACGAGGATCTGCACATCCATGAGCAGGTTCTGATGGTACATGTATATGAGGTCGTACTTCAGCTTGCGTTCGGGCGTGGTGGCGTACGAGCCGGAGACCTGTGCGAGGCCCGTCACACCCGGCTTGACCTTGTAGCGCTCCCGGTAACCGGGGATCTCCGTCAGGAACCGTTCCACGAAGAACGGCCTCTCCGGCCGCGGGCCGACGAAGCTCATGTCGCCTCTGAGGATATTAGCCAGTTGAGGCAACTCGTCAATGCGGAACCTTCGCAGGAACCGTCCGACCGGGGTGATACGAGCGTCGTCGGCGACGGCGAGCACCGGTCCCGTCGAGGACTCGGCGTCGCGGACCATCGTCCGGAACTTGTAGACCCGGAACGGCACGAGATCCTTGCCGACCCTCTCCTGTGAGTAGAGGACGGGCCGCCCCATCGTGAGCACGATCGCGAGGTCGGCGACGGCCAGGACCGGACTCGCGAGCACCATGAACGCGAGCGCCCCGATGACGTCGATCGCGCGTTTCGCCGAAGTGTACCAGCCCGGCGCCGGAGGCTTCGTGAGCTCCATGAGCGGGATATCGCTGACGATGTGGTCCACGGTCCCGATGAATATCTCGTAGAGCCCCGGGATGACGTCGACACGCACGTCGGTCTCATCGGAGAGCGCGAGGTCCTCGACGAGTTCGCGCAGGGCGACCGGCGAGGCCACGATGACGCGCTCGACGGACTGCTCGCGCACCACCCGGGTGGCTTCGGCGGCAGTGCCCAGCACGGGGAACTCGCCTGTGTCGCGGCGCGCCTCCTCCTCGTCGCGCGCGAGCAGCCCGACGACACGGTACCCCCATCCCTTCAGCCGCTGCAGCTCGCTCGCGAGTTCGAGAGCGAGCGGGCCGGTGCCGACGACGAGCACCCGCTGCTCCGGGCGGCTGACGTGCATGACGCCGAGGAGCGCGACCCTCCACCCCACGAGCAGGGCGATGTGGAAGACCCACGCGATCAGGATCACGAGACGGCTGAAGGAGAAGAACCGCGGGCCGGCGAAGAACGCGATCGCCACGGTGAGCACCGTTCCGAGGGTCACGGCCTTGAACGCCGCCTGCGCGACACCCCACGCGCCTTCGGTCCGCTCCGGCTCGTAGAGACCGTAGACGTATCCCGAGGCGAGGTAGACGAGGGTCAGAAGAGGCCATAGAGCGAGGTACGCGCTGAAGTTGAAGGATGGAAGACGCCCGAAGAACCGCACCCAGAACGCGGCGACGATGCCGACGTTGACCAGTAGCGTATCGAGCACCACGGAGAGCGCTATGAAGCGGGAGCGGGACACTTCAGGCCGCCTCTCCGCGCGCCTCGCGGTAGACCGACAGAACGCCTTCCACCATACGCTCGGTGCCGAACATCTCCCGCGCGCGGGCTTGCGCCCCGCGGCCGAGGCGTTCGCGAAGACCCGCGTCGCCGACGATCGCGCGCAACGCCTCCGCGAGGGCTCCCGCATCGCCCACGGGCACGACGATGCCGGTCTCGCCGTCCTTGTTCGCGAACGGCACTCCCGTGGGAAGCGCGGTCGAGACGACCGGGGTTCCGGCGGCATGAGCCTCGATCTGGACGATGCCGAACGCCTCCGAGCGCGCGACGGACGGCAGGCACAGCACGTCGGCAGCCGCGTACCACGCCCTCAACTCGCCGTCGGGCTGCGGCGGAAGGAAGGTCACGCGATCGGCGATCCCCAGCCGCTCGGCGGCGGCGCGCAACTCCGACTCGAGCGGCCCGCGACCGAGCAGCACGAGATCCGCGTCCACATCGGCCATCGCGCGGACCAGGATGTCGACGCCCTTGTAGTAGACGAGCCGGCCGGCGAAGAGCACGACCGGGCGTCGCCGATCGTCGCGCAATCGCGCGGCACGCTCGAGGACCTCGGGCGTCGCGAACGATCCGACGTCGATACCGTAGGGCACCACGCGGCACTTCGACGCTACGGGCGCGAGGAACTCGCTGTGCTCGACCATGTCCGGAGAGGCCGCGATGATGAGATCGACGCGATCCAGGAGACGTCTCAGAAGCGGTCCGTAGACCGCGAGCAGCGCCTTCTGCCGGACGATGTCGCTGTGGTACGAGAGCACGGTCGGAAGACCGGCCCGGGCCATCTGCCAGGACGTCTCACCCCATGGATAAGGGGAATGGAGGTGGAGCAGATCGGCGGGCTCCGCGCCTGCGGCCTGCCGCCTGATAGCGGCGGGCATCCCGAGCGCCACGGGAGTCGAAGCGTATGCGAACGCCCGAGACAGACGAACGACGTCGACCCCGTCGAGCGTCTCCAGCACCTTTCCACGCCCCTCGTTCGACACGAGCGCGCGAACGTGGACACCCGGGCGAGCCGCGAGCGCGACGGAGAGGTCGCGCAGATGATGCTCGATGCCGCCGAGATGGGGCGGGTAGTACTTGTTGACCATCGTCACGCGCATCTAAGCGCCCTCGCCGGTCACGAGGGCCTTGCCCGCCGCGAGAAGGTCGTCGACGACGCCACCGGTCGACGCCTCGGCGTAGACGCGGACGAGAGGCTCCGTGCCCGAGGGGCGCAGCAGCAGCCACGCATCGTCCGGGAAGAGCAGCTTCAGCCCGTCGGAGCGCACGGTCCCGATGACGGGAAGACCTCCGGCCGATGCTGGAGCCAGATCGGGGATCCTGGCGAGGAACGATGCCTTGACCTCAGGTTCAAGGTGAAGGTCTACACGCCTGTACTCCATGGGCCCGGTGAGTTCCAGCAGGTCGTCCACGAGTTCGCCCAGGCCCTTCCCGCGCTGCGCCATCATCTCGGCGAGCAACAGGGACATGAGCAGCCCGTCGCGTTCGCGCACGTGCCACGGGACGCCGATGCCGCCCGACTCCTCGCCGCCGACCAGCACGTCTCCCGCGACCATCTCCTCGTAGATCCACTTGAAGCCGATCGGCGTGGTGACGACCTCGAGGCCGAGCCGCTCCGCCAGCCGGTCGACGAGCACCGAGGTGGAGAGCGTCTTCACGATGCGCCCGGTCCGGCCTTTGTCCTCGAACAGGTGGCGTGCGACCAGGCAGATTATGCGATGGGGATTCACGAAGGCGCCGCGTCCGTCGACGGCGCCGATGCGATCCGCGTCGCCGTCGGTGACGAACGCCGCATCGAGACCGGCTCCGCGAACGAGGGCCCGCACCTCGTCGATGTGCGGCGGGATGGGCTCGGGATGCAGACCGCCGAAGCCCGGATTCGCATCGCCGTGGATCTCCGTGACGTCGACGCCGAGATCGCGCAGCACCCCCGCGAGATGAGCGCGACCCGCGCCGTAGAGAGGATCCACGGCGACGCGCAGACCCGCGGCGCGCAATGCGTCCGCGTCGACCGAAGAACGGAGAGCGGCCAGGTAAGGACCCATGAGGTCCGTGGTCTCGAAGTCGCCGAGGACCGAAGGCGCCCCGTCGTGCAGCTCGGCTTCGACACGGTCCGTGAAGGCTACCGGGGAGGCTCCACCATCACTCATCCTCAACTTGAACCCTAGCCAATTCGAGGGATTGTGGCTCGCGGTCAGCATGACCCCGCCGATCGCTTCCTCGTCGTGCGCGACGGACCAGCACAGCGCGGGGGTCGGGCAGTATGCGTCGCTGACACGGACCCGTAGTCCGTGGCCCGCGAGCACCTCCGCCGCCGCTGCTGCGAAGGCGGGCGCCTCGAACCGGGTATCGTACCCGACGATGACCGTCCCCGCCGGATGGTCGGCGGCGAGCACTCTGCCCGCCGCGTCCGCGACGCGGCGGAGATCGGCGAACGTGAAGTCCTGTGCGATGACGGCCCGCCAGCCGTCGGTGCCGAACCGGATCGTCTCGTCGTGCGTCACTTCCGACCTCCTAGCGCCGGTCGTATTCTCGCACATCGGCGAGTGACGGGGACACGGCCGATGCCGACACGTCACCAAGTCCGACGGCCGCCATCGTCACGACGCGACCAGACGCCGATAGAGCGCGATGTGGCGCGCGACCGCCGCGGTCGAGGAGTACTCGTCGATAGTGCGATGACGAGCGGCCGCCCCCATGCGAGCGGCGCGTTCGGGGTCGTCGAGAAGCGAAGCGACCGCGTTGGTGAAGGCCATCGCGTCTCCCGGCTCCACGAGCAGCGCCTCGCGACCGTCCGCGAGCAACCCCGCGATCCCCGGCACCGAGGTCGCGACGAGCGGACGGCCGAGGGCCGCGGCCTCGAGCAGCGTCGTCGGCGTGCCTGGGCCGGACGAGGGGAAGCAGCACACGTCGAGAGCAGCTAGGACCGCCGGGACGCTCTGCACCTCGCCGAGCAGGCGCACCCTCCCGACCGCGGCCGCGGCGGCGAGCTTCGAAGCGGCCGGCCCTTCGCCCGCGACGATCACGCGCGCGGGACGGCCTCGCGCCTCCAGCAGCTCAGACACCGCGGGAAGCATGTCGAGGCCGCGTGCGTGTTCGAGCCGGCCCGCGTAGCCCACCGCCGGGGTCCCCGAACGTCCGGGCAGCATGGCGGGCGGGACGGCGTCGCGCGCCACCCGAGCGATGTCGACGCTGGGATGGTCCACGACGACGCGTTCGCTCTCGACGCCGACAGCCACGAGGCGCGCGGCGAGTTCCTCCCGGTCCACGACGAACGCATCGGCGCGGCCGCGCGTCCCCGCGTCGAGACGCCGACGCACCATGCGCGAGAGCGGCGTGGAGCCGTATGGCGGCCAAGTCGCGAGATGGACGGAGTTCACGACCTTGACCGGCAGGTCCTTCGCGGCCATGCGGGCGAGAAGGTCGGCTTCGAGGCCCGTCGAATGGAGGATGGCAGGCTGGTAGCGGAGCAGGTACTTCCTCATGCGCGAACGCGTGCGGAAGAAGTTGAGCCTATCGAGGCGGTAGAGCGCGACAACCACGCCGGCGGCGACGGCCGGCTCGGCGAGCGGACCACCGGGCTCGCAGATGAGGTGCACGCTGGCGCCCCTCTCGACGAGAGCCTCCATCACACGAAGGAGGCGGCCTTCGACGCGTCCGACCGTCGCGCCGCGCCTGCTGGATGCGAAGACGAAGGTGCCGCGGTCGAGATCCAAGCTCACTCGCGGTGCCTCCGTCCGATGAGGACCTCGTAGAGCGCGAGGTGCTGCTCGACCATACCGGAGACCGAGTAGCGCTGTGCGACGAGCGAGGCGCCAGCCGACCCGAGGGCGGCGGCGGGGCCTTCGAGGAGCGAGACGATCGCATCGGCTAGAGCGGCCGGATCGTCGGGAGGCACGAGGACACCCGTCTCTCCGTCCGTGACGACATCGGGGATACCGCCGACCGCCGACGCGACGACGGGCACTCCGAGCGCGAGGGCCTCGAGCAGCGATGTCGGCAGCCCCTCGGAGCGAGATGGGACCACCGCCACGTCGAACCGCGCGAGGAGCGGCAGCGCCCCCGCGACGGGACCGACGAGAGCGATCCTGCGACCCGGATCGAGCGAAGACGCAAGACTCCTCAACTCCGCTTCGGCGGAACCGCCCCCGACGACGACGAAGCGGACGTGGGGAGAGTGCGCTGCGACGAGCATCGCCGCGCGGATGAAGACATCGACGCCCTTCACGGGCTCGAGGCGCGCGACGACCCCGACGAGCGGTCCGTCGCCATCGGGGAGCGAGAGCCCGGCGGGCAGCGGCGCGGAAGCCGCCTTCGTCACGGAGGCGACGTCCACACCATTGGGGATGACGTGCATCCTAGAGGGATCCCATCCCTCGGCGACGAGCGAGTCGCCGACCGCTCTCGTGATCGGAAGGACCAGATCGGCGCGGGAGCGCGTCGCGTGGTCGACCACGCGCCTGGCGGCGAGCCCGAGGCGAGATCCGCCGTCGGCGAGCGAGGCAGCGGGCTCGCAGTGGACGGTGTTCACCACCGCCAAGGGAAGTCCGCGCCCCGCGAGGCGGACGGCGGCGTTCGTCAGCCAGCCGCCGGCGTGCACGATATCGGCCCCGCTCTCGCGCAGGTACTTGCGCACGCGTCGCGCGGTCCCCGGCAGGTCCGGCCCGGTCAGCGGCATGCGAACCACCGTGGCGCCCGCCTCCCGCGCCTCGTCGCCCACCCTCGAACCGGGCTCGCAGACCACCCGCACGTCCATACCGGCCGCGACGCAGCCACGCACGAGGTGGAGCAGATGCACCTCTCCACCCCCCAGCGAGGGACCGGGGAAGTTGTTGACGAAGACGACGACCGCGCCGCGAAGACCGCCCACCGCGCGTCACCCTCCCCCGTCGCCGCGCGAGCGGAGGCGCCAGAGCGCCTTGCGCGCGAAGTAGAGGAGCGGCTTGGCGACGCGCGTCGACTTGAGCGCCTCCTTCACCGTCGCGACCCGCCACGCGCGGCCGATCGCGCGCTGCGCCGTCGCGTTCTGTTCCAGGGTGATGAGGCCGCGCTCGCGCAGACGGGAGAAGAGCACCCGCTCCTTGGCCAGCACATCGCGCAGGTCCTTGTGCGAGTACATCTGCGCGTGGACGCGATAGCGCACGAGCGGCTCGGCGATGAACCAGATGCGACCGTGCGCCGCGAGACGCACCCACGTGTCGTGGTCCTCGATCGTGACGATCGCGGGGTCCGTGTCGAATCCGCCGAGCTCGGTCAGCACGTCCCTGCGCGCCAGCACGGAGGAGAGGATCACCGGATGCCAGGGCCCGAGCAGCTCCTCGAGAGCGACCCATCCCGTCCGTTTCCGGCCCACCATCGGCCCGAACACGTCGTCGCGGTCGAACCGCAACGCCTGCGTGCACACGAGAGCCGCCTCCGGGTGCGCGGCGAACGCGTCGACCTGCTCCTGGAGCTTGCGCGGCTCCCAAAGGTCGTCGTCGTCGCAGAAGGCCACGAACTCGCCTTTGGCGTGAGCGAGCCCGTGGTCGCGATTGACCGAGAGGTTCCCTCCGTTGGCGTGGCGCAGGTAGGTCACGCGCGGGTCGGCGATGCCCCGCACGTACGCCTCGGTCCCGTCGGCCGACTCGTTGTCGACTACGAGCACCTCGAGGTCGGAGAAGGTCTGGCCTAGAACGCCCTCCAGTGTCTCGGCGAGCAGGCGCTCGCGCTCCCACGTGAGGACGATGACGCTCACCAGCGGCATGTCACGCGACCCCGTACTCCGCCGCATGGTCGCGATACCAGCCGACGACGGAGGCGATCCCGTCGGCCAGCGAAGTGCGCGGCTCCCAGCCGAGAACGCGGCGCGCGGCGGCGATGCTCGTACCCTGGAACCACATCTCGTCGGGGCGGTAGGGCTTCGCGCCGAAGTCCACGAGACCGTCCGAACCCGGGAAATGCTTCGCGATCTCCTCCACGAGTCCGCGCATCGTGACGGTGACTCCGGAGCCGATGTTGAGGGTCTCGCCGGCGGCCGCTCCATGCTTCTCGGCCGTCGCGAGGAAGGCGTCCACGACGTCTCCCAGATAGGAGTAGTCCTTCGCCTGCTCCCCGGCGGTGAGCTCGACGCGCTCGCCGCGCATGAGCGAGAGGATGACGTACGGGACGAGCCTCTCCGGCTTCTCCCACTCGCCGTACATGTTGTAGAGGCGCAGCGTGGTCAGAGGCACGCCGAGGTCGCGTCCGAGCTGACGCATCACGACCGTCTGCGCGGCCTTGGTCGAGGCGTACGCGTTGTTCGGATCGATTCGCGTCGTCTCGTCGGCGAGACCGCGGAAGTCGCCGAACTCGGCACACGTACCGACGTTGACGAGCAGCCGCAGGTCCGCGCGATCGCGACACGCGGAGACCAGCAGCGCCCCCGCCTTCACGTTCGTGTCGATCATCGCGCCGAGATCGACATCGTTGTCGACGGCGTAGTAGGTCGCCATGTGGTAGATGACGGCCGGGCGCGTCTCGTCCAGGAGATCGCGCACCGCGACGGGATCGAGCAGGTCGGCCTCGACGAAGCGGACAGATGCGGCGGCTTCCTCCAGGCGGCGCGTGCCGATGCCGTCGTCGCGATGGATCGCCGTCACCCGCGCGCCGCGCGCGACGAGCTCGCGGGCGAGACGCCCGCCGACGAACCCGGTCGCGCCGGTCATCACGACCGGCAGGCCGTCGAAGAAGCCCACACTGACCTCCTGAGGGCGCCGCTAGCGGTCCTTGCGGCCCCAGTCGTAGGGTATGACGTCGTTGTCGTGGGGGTCGAGCCGCCGCATGACGTCCTCGCCGTGCGTGAGAGTGGTGACGTCGCAGACGATGGCCTCGTCGACTCCGATCCCCTTGAACCCGTTCCACACCATCGCGGGTATCTGCACCAGCTTGTGGTCCCTCTCCCCGATGAAGAGCTCCATGAGCTCACCACGAGTGGGCGATCCTTCGCGGTCGTCGAAGAGCACGAGCTTGACCATGCCTTTGACCACAGCGTAGTTGAGCACGTTGCTCTCGTGGAGATGCCAGCCCTTCACGACGCCCGGATAGACGGTCGAGAAGTACACCTCGCCGAAGCCCAGATACTCGGGATCGCTCGACTCCTGCATCTTGAGGATGGTGCCGCGCTCGTCGCTGATGCGCGCGAGCGGCTTGACGACGACGCCTTCGATCATCGGATGCCTCCTACCCCGCGACGGCGCGGCCGCGCTCGGCGGCCAGACGCTCGTACTCGCCGACTTGTGCGCGGGTCAGCGCCCACGCGTCCTCCCCGGAAGCAACCGCCCGGTACCAGTCGACGGTGAGAGCGACGGCCTCGCCCGCGTCGAGGACGGGTCGCCAACCGAGCCGCTCCGCCGCTTTCGTGACGTCGAGCGAGAGCATCCCCGCCTCGTGAGCCGCACCCGGCTCGGGAGCATGCACCCACGAGCCGCTCCCCCACCGACGCACCACGAGGTCGACGAGATCGCCCACGGTCACGTGGCCGCCGGATTCGGGGCCGAAGTTGAACGCCTCGGCGTACGAGCCCGGATCGTCGAGGAGCCGCGCCCCGAGGAGCAGGTAGCCGCCGAGCGGCTCGAGCACGTGCTGCCACGGGCGGGTCGAGGACGGGTTGCGCACGGACACGGGCTCGCCCGCACTCAGCGCGCGAACGCAGTCGGGCACGATACGGTCCGGCGCGTGGTCCCCGCCGCCGATGACGTTGCCGGCACGAGCCGAGGCGACGCCCGCGGCGCTGGACCCGGGACGCGAGGGGTCGAAGAACGAGAGCCTGTACGACGCCAGCGCGATCTCGGCGCAGCCCTTGCTCGCGCTGTACGGGTCCCGGCCGCCCATCGGCTCGTCCTCGCGATAGCCGCGTACGTGCTCGAGGTTCTCGTAGCACTTGTCGCTCGTCACGATCACCACCGCGCGCACGCTCGGCGTCGCCCGCACCGCCTCAAGCACGTTCACCGTGCCCATGACGTTCGTCTGAAAAGTCTCGATCGGCGCCACATAGGACGGACGGACGAGCGCTTGAGCCGCGAGATGGAAGACGACCTCTGGACGCGTCTCGCGCATGACACAGCGCAGCGTGTCGAGGTCGCGGACGTCGGCGATGCGCGAATCGACGCGACCGCCGAGGCCGGTCATGGTCGAGACGTCCTGGGGACCGGCGGTGTCGAGCGCGTAGCCGACGACGTCCGCGCCGAGCGAGAGGAGCCACGCGCACAGCCACGCGCCCTTGAAGCCGGTGTGGCCGGTGACGAGGACCCGCTTGTCTCGGTAGACGCTCGCCGTCACGCCCAGACCTTCCAGGGCGCCTCACCCGCGCGCCAGGCCTTCTCCAGCGCGTCGCGCTCCCGCGCTGTGTCCATGCACTGCCAGAAGCCGTCGTGGCGCCAGACGCGCAGCTGGTCGTCGGCCGCGAGCGTCTGGAGCGCGCCGAACTCGAGGTCGCAGTCCTCGTCCGGCGTCAACCGGTCGAGGAACGAGCGGTCGAGCACGAAGAACCCGCCGTTGATGAGCCCCGTGCCCATCTGCGGCTTCTCCTCGAAGGAGACGACTCGGTCGCCGTCGAGGCGCATCTCGCCGAAGCGCGACGGCGGCCGCACGGCCGTCACGGTGCCGAGCCGCCCGTGCGAGCGGTGGTACTCGTCGAGAGCGGTGATGTCGACGTCGCCGACGCCGTCGCCGTACGTGAGGTGGAAGCGGTCGCCCTCCAGGAAGGACTCGAGCCGCTTCACGCGGCCGCCCTTGAGGGTCTCCTCGCCGGTGTCGACGCAGGTTATCTCCCAGCGCTCCTCGTCGGAGACCGAGTGGATGCGCGGCTCCGAGTGGGGGCTGAGCTTCACGGTGAAATCGCTGGCCGTGACGCGATAGTGGTAGAAGTAGCTCTTGATGACGTCGCCGCGGTATCCGAGGGCGAGGACGAAGCGGTCGAAACCGTGGGCCGAGTACGACTTCATGATGTGCCAGAGGATGGGCTTGCCGCCGATCTCGACCATCGGCTTGGGCTTGATCCCGGTCTCTTCGCGCAGACGGGTGCCCTTCCCTCCGCACAAGATGACGACCTGCGGCTTCATGCGTCCATCCCCTCGTCCCGGCAGCATGTCGATGGTAGCACAGCGAGCATGACCCGCCCGCGTCGCCGTGGTATCGTCTCGGTGACGGCGGAAGCGACCGTGCGCCGCCTCTGACGTGCGGGAAGACCGCACCGGACTACCCTCTGGAGGACACGGGATGGACCTGCGGCGCGTCGCCGGCATAAAGCCCTCTCCTGCGGATGTAGCATCGTATGCGTACTTCAACGGCGTCTCGTGGCTGAGCGGGGTGTGGGGGACGCTCCGATTCCGAGTCAAGGCGGCGCTCTTCGGCGTGAAGGTCGGCCGCCGGGCGCGCGTCTGGGGCACCTCTCACGTCCTGCGGTATCCGAAATCCGAGATAAGCTTCGGAGACGACCTGATCCTCTCGGCGAGCCAGCACCGTGCGTACTTCGCTTCCATCTACGCGCCCACCTTCATACGCACCAACTCCTACACTGCGAACATCGTGGTCGGCGACAACGTCGGGATGAGCGGCGTCTCGATCCATTGCCGGTCCACGTCGGTGACGATCGGCGACGGGACGATGATCGCCGCGAACGTTCTGATCTCCGACAGCGACGGGCACGCGCTCTGGCCTCCCGAGACGCGGCGCACGAACCCCGGTCTCGACCTGGACGCGCCGGTGACCATCGGCCGCGACGTCTGGATCGGGACGCGGGCGATGGTGCTCAAGGGCGTCACCATCGGAGACGGCGCGGTCATCGCGGCCGGCGCCGTGGTGACGGCGGACGTCGAGCCGAACACCGTCGTCGCGGGCGTGCCGGCGAAGGTCGTGCGCACGCTGGGCTGACCCGGATTCTGCTATATTGGGTTCGCGAGGCCAGCAGCCTGGGGATCCGGGCAGCACGCGCTATGGGGGTAGAGCGCTTCGGCTTCGCGGGGGAAAGACACCGGCTCGGCCTGCTGACGGAACTCGAGGAGAACGCGTGACGACTCGCCGCGCCCACAGACTCGCGTGGACGGCCGTCATCCTCCTCGTCTTTCCTGGGTTCCGCAGCTAACTCCCGCGAATAGTCCGCGTTTGATGGGTCTAAGCTGCGAAGACGAGCGATCATGCGCAGAAACGGCGTGTATCTAGGCG